>CAMZKQ010000001.1 GCA_947311265.1 uncultured Chlorobiota bacterium
CTTATTGTAATTTCTCCGGGGCCATTTTGCCCTACTTGCCCTGCTGCACAGCCTGCACAGCCTGCATTAGAGACCAATGCACCTGCTTTTTTAAAGATACCTAAAAGACCTTCGTCTAAGCACTGTTGCCAAATTTCGTCGGTAGTTGGAACAATTTTAAGCACTACCCCCGGGGCGGTTTTACGGTCTTTAAGCACAGCGGCTACCTCTCTCAAATCTTCAATTCGCCCATTGGTGCAACTACCAATAAAGGCAGAATCTATCTTTACTTTATGGGCTTCCACTAAGTTTACTGCATCATGTGGCTTACCAGGGAGCGACACCATGGGTACAAATTGGCTTAAATCTATATCAAAAACTTGGTCGTATTTGGCATCGGTATCGGCATATACGCCTTCTACTTTTTTCCCTGCACGTGCCGAGCAGAAGTCTAAGACGGCTTGATTGGGCGGAAAAAAGATGATAATTGTGCCCATTTCTGTACCCATTGAGGATATTGTAATACGCTCGTCGAGGGTGAATTTATCGGTGGCTTCGCCATAAATTTCTACGGCATAGCCTAAAAGGCTATTTGCTCCAAATTTATTGAGTAGGTTAAGCACTACATCTTTGGCAAAGATGTTTTCTGGCTTTTTGCCATTAAGGTTTATTCTTACGGTTTTTGGAGCTTTAAACCATACTTTTCCTTTACTTAATGCTACGGCAATATCTTTGTCGCCCATGCCCTGCCCAAACGCACCTACTGCACCCATTATGTTGGCGTGCGAATCGGTAGTTACGGCGGTTTGCCCGGGGTAAACTAGCCCTGCTTCTATGAGCGAGTGTGTGCCTATTCCGTGGTTAATATCAAAAACTTTGATGTTGTTTTCTCTTGCAAAAACACGGCAAATGTGCTGGTTTATCGCATATTTTTGGTCGGACCCTGTGGGGTTGGTATCAAAAGTAAAAAATGTTTTTGTAACATCGTGGATTGGTAATTTATGCGTTTTGATGTGTTTTACGACATTGGGGCCACCAAAATCTCTGGCAACTCTTACATCTATTTCAATATCCGCAATATCTCCGGGTTTTACGGTATTGTATTTGGAGTGCTTGGCTATTATTTTTTCAATTATTGTCATTCCCATTTTTAGTATTTTAAACTTTATTTTACTGATTTTATTTGGTGAAATATGAATTAGCACTAGTGCCTATACATATTCGGTATCGGTAGTAAACCCTTTTTGAGTAAGCTCCTTGGTTACTTTTTTTATCATTTCAATTTTTTCGTTCAGTGGTAAAAACGAAGACTTGAAACCATTAATAATCAGGCGTTTAATTTCATCGGCATTGAACCCAAATTTTTCGATAGCCAGCATATACTCATCGGTTAAGTTTACTTTTGAAATTAAGCGATTATCGGTATTTAAAGTTACCCTAATACCCAAATCAAAATAGAACTTAAATGGGTGGTCTTCAATACTTTGTACTGCTTTTGTTTGTAAATTTGATGTAATACACATTTCTAGCGGAATGCGGTGGTCGTTTACATAATTAAGCAAATCGCCATCTTCTCGCAAGCGTGTGCCATGCCCAATGCGGTTGGCACTAATATAATGTATGGCTTGCTCTATAGATTCGGTGCCATAGGCTTCACCAGCGTGTGCGGTGGTGTTTATATTGTTGTTAATGATGAGGTAAAAGGCTTCCAAGTGGTCTTTTGCAGGAAAATCTTTTTCGGCACCTGCCAAATCGAAGCCCACTATGCCATGGTTTTTGTAGGCCACAGCCAGTTGTGCTACTTTCATCGTATCTTCTGGCGAAGTGTGACGGATACCACAGATAATTATGCCAATTTTTATATCCAATTTTTCTTCTGCTTTTTTTGCCCCTTCAAGCACGGCATCTACTACTTGGGTGAGCGATAGCTCTTTTTGTACGTGCCAAAGTGGGGCAAAACGGATTTCGATGTAACGTACATTTTCGTTAGCGGCATCTTCGGCCAACTCAAATGTAGCTCGGGTGAGTGCGTATGCGGTTTGTAACACTTGCCCTGTAATATCGAAAGGGCGTAGGTACTCTTCTAGGCTTTTGCAAGCCATACCCACTTCTAAAATTCGGCGGAGTGCTTTAATGTCGTCCGATGGGAGTTTTATTTTTTCCTTTTTGGCAATTTCTACAATTGTTTCCACTCTCATTGAGCCATCTAGGTGGCAGTGTAACTCTGCTTTTGGTAGGCTTTTTACAAATTCTCTGGTTAATTTATTCATGGTGCTTTTTACTTTGCAATTTAGCTTTTTTTTTTATTTATTTTCATTGTTATCCGATAAAAATCGAAATTAGTTAATAATTGAATTTAAGTCCTTGAAAATCAAATATAGATTTTTCATTTTCGAAAACAAGCCCCTTATGCCTGAAAGAATTAGCTCTGATACTCATTTTGTCGCTTTTTATTAACTTCTATCCAGAATTTTTCTGGATTTTCTAAAAATTTGTCAATATTTATGTAATCCATCAGGTGCATTCTTATCGGAGATACAAGGTTTGAGAATGCCCATTTACGTTTTATTTTATTTTTCAATAGAGTTACAAGCAAATTGATTGTCCCCCAAGAAATATTATAACGGATTTTTTTCAATTGTTTGAAAAGCCTTGTTTTTCAATGCTATACGGTCTATTTTTGACTTACTTATGAATTTTAACAACTGTGAAAATATTGGCTGTCCGATAAAATTTATATCTTTACCCATGCCTTTGTTTATTTATTTTTAAGATAAATTTTCCAAATGCAAAGATAAGAGCGAGGGGGGTTTTTCAAACCTCGCTTGTTTTTATTTTTTAAGTTTTATCGGAAACAATGTTAATAAAATTATAAACAGTTTATTCTTGTTTTATTAGATGTTTATTTTATTAAATAGTTACAAAAAAAAAGGAAACTAAAAAAAATATCCAGTTTCCTTAATAATAAATACTTGGCGGATTTAATAGGGTAATTTAAAAGCGGAGGTTCAGCCCTGCCAGAAAGTTAATTTTTGCTTGCGGAAAGTAGCCATCGTAAATGCCCTCTACACCGCCTAGCGTGTAGCGATATACCCACGCATTGGTTTCGTACTCTTGGTTTAGGATATTATTTGCGGCAAAGAAAATATCAATTTTCTTAATTATTTTGGTTTCAAAAGAATAATTCAACCGCACATTATTTACCAGATAAGCATCTAAAACACGTGCTTTGCTCGATGTATTGTCGATGTATTGTTCGCTCACGTATTTTGTTGTAAATGATAGGCTTAGCCCTTTATATATTTTGGCTTCCAAAATATTTGCCATAATTAAATTAGGCGAAAATGAAATATCTGTTTCGCCTAAGGCTTTGGTGTCTTGCCCCCCAGTATCCCAGTTATCAACGTATTCTGTAAAATTCTGGATTTTATTTTGGCTGTAAGTCAAATTGGCATTCCAATCCATACGGTTAAATAATTTCATGCCCCCTGTAAGCTCAATTCCTGTACGGTAACTTTTGGCAACATTTACAAAAGCGGGGTCGCCCACGTCGTTAATTTCGCCCGTCTGTACCAGTTGGTTTTTGTAATCCATATAGTACAAGTTGGCAGAAAAAGCATAGCTATTTTTGGCAAATTTGTAGCCCAATTCATAATCATATAACGTTTCGTGGGTGGGGCGTTTTTCGGGTTCAACATCTGTTAAATCGCTTCGTTTTGGCTCTCGGTTGGCAGTTGCAAATGAGAAGTAGGCGTGTTGTGTAGTACCTATATCCACAAATACCCCCCCTTTGGGGTTCAGGAATGTGTACTTGTTATTTTGAGTAATTTCTCGATTATCGTCATCAATACCAGTAATATCGTAGTTGATGGAGCGTAACTGCATATCGCCCCAAAAAACGATACCTGCAACAGGTGTGTAGTGGGTTGATAAAAATCCGCTTGCATCGGTTTTTGCAGATGTATTTCTGTACCACTCATGCCCTTTTTCGGCAGAGCCGGAATTTTTCATCCAAATGACTTTTCCAAAATGGTTGCCATCGTATTTGCTGAAACTAGCTCCTGCGGTAAAACTTAGTTTTTCAAGATGGTAATTAAAATTTAAGTTGCCCCCTCTAAAAGTATTGGTTAGCCATTTGCGTTGAATTAAGTCTGACTTGGTAATAGTATCGCCACCAATAACAACAGGTTTTAATCCATAATCTATTAATTTTCGCCCCAATTTTGACTGCTCATAATAGCCACCACCGTTGGTATGAAAAAGGGCAATGTTTAGGTTCATGGTTTTGTTAAATTCTCGTGTATAAAACAACTGGTAGTGTTGCTGCCCATAATGGTCAATTTCATTGTCGTAAGTGTATGGATTGTATGTCCGCCCCGAGGCGGTTGCCAAGCTATCTTTGGGTACGCCGCCCCATGCTTGGTAGGTTTCTTCTAATCCGCCAAGGATATTTATGCGAAATAAATTTTTCTTATCGGTATAAGCTGCTGTTGCGGAATAGGATTTTAAATCGGAGCTTGCACGGTCGATATAGCCGTCAGATTTTATCGACGAAAGTCGGGCATCAAAGGTGAAATGCTTATTTATGATGCCTGTTCCTGCCTTAAAAGTTACTTTTGAGCTGTTGAACGAGCCGCCTGTAAAATTGGCTTCGCCATAAGGGTTTCGCTTGGCACGGTTGGTTTTAAATTTAATATTTGCCCCAAAAGCGGCTGCCCCAGAGGTGGAAGTGCCTACGCCTCGCTGTATCTGAATGGCGTTTGCCGAGGAGGCATAATCGGGCAAATCTACCCAATATACACTGTGCGATTCGGCATCGTTTAGCGGTATGCCATCCAGCGTTACGTTAATGCGTGATATGCCTGTACCTCTTACCCTCATTGCGGTATATCCAATTCCTGCACCGGCATCGGAGCTTACCGTTACCGATGGGGTGAGTTGCAAGAGGTAGGGTACATCTTTGCCTTGGTTGTTTTTATTGATGTCTTCTTTCCCAACATTGGTGTAGGCTACGGGGGTGTTGCTGTTGGCGTATTGCCCGGCAACGGTTACGGCATCAATTAGAAATTCGTCGGAGGCTAAGGTGATGTCCATTATAAAGTGTGAGCCATCGTAGTTGATTTCTTGCTTGTAGGTGGTGTAGCCTATGAATGATATTGAAAGTTGGTACTTTCCGTTTTTGAGGTAACCAAAGGCATATTCGCCTTTATAATCTGTGCTAACAGATTTTGTTTCAGCCCCTTTAAGGGATACTACTGCACCTGTGAGGGGTTCGCCTGTATCGGCAATTATTTTTCCTGAAAAATATTGGGCTTGTGTACTTGCAAATAGGAATATTGCAATTAAAAGTGTAAGCGTTTTTCTCATTTTATTTATTTTGATTTACGACTAAAATCTATATAAATAAAGGGAGCGTTTTAAGAAAAACGTATCTTCCTGCGTCGGCATTATCCGTGTCAGGTTCAAAGGGTTTAATCTCAGCCTTTCGGCACCCCCGATATTTTGGGCAAAGGTAAATCTTTTTTTTTAACTTGCTAATTTCTGTTGAATTATTCATAAAAAAGAAAACGACATTTACTATCCTAAGATAATAAATGCCGCTTTGAATGTTTTTCACAATTTTTCATTTTAAATAATCAAAAAGCAATTCACAATACAACGGAATAATCCTTATTGAAATATTTAAACCTTTTTGTTTTATAAATTTTTATTGTTATATTGCCAAATATAAAGGTGGCAACTACGGAAGTACGCAATTGCCTAGCAAACCAAGCAATTGCTTAGCGTTTCTGTGGCTTATAGCCTTGTTGTGAGTAGTCTTTCGATACAAAAGTAACATTTATACTATAAAAAACAAAATATTATGGCAAAAAAATTAGGAATAGATTTAGGAAGTGCATCATTAGGTTGGTTTATTAGAGAAGATGACGAAATAATAAACAACGGCGTTGTAACTTTCAGTACTGGTATGAAATTAGGCAAGTCCGGCGGTTACTCCTCTCCAACAAAAGATAGAAGAGAAGCCCGTTCTAAACGAAGGTTGATACAAGCACGAAAATACAGAAAATGGGAATTATTAGAAATATTAGTTGAATATGACTATGTTCCTCTTAAAACCGAAGAATTAGAAAATTGGTCAAAATATAAAAAAGGACAACAAAGAAAATTCCCCGAAACTGATATTTTCAAAAAATGGTTGGCTTGTGATTTTACTTACGAAAATGGTATAAAATACAAAAATCCTTATGAATTACGAGTAAAGGCAATTGATAACAAATTAAGCAAACATGAATTTGGCAGGGCATTATATCATTTAGTTCAGCGTAGAGGATACAAAGATATTGGGGAAACTGATAAGGAAACAAAAAAACAAATTGAGCGAAGAGGAGAAAGTGGGCTTCAGGCTGCAATGGAAACTAACAGAACGATTGCAGAAGCATTAACAAATGACTTCCTTAAAAAAGGAGAACGAGCTCGTAATGAATACCCATACAGAGACGAATATGAAGAGGAATTTAAAACAATTTGCAATGGGCAAGGTTTTGATATTTCAAAAAATAATAAAAATGAATATCAGAATGAATTTGTAAGAAAATTAAGAAAAGCCATTATTTGGCAACGACCTCTAAGAAGTCAAAAAGGTAATATTGGCAAATGCTCATTAGAAACATCGAAAAACAGATGCCCAGCTTCTCACCCGATTTTTGAGATTTTCAGAGCATGGAGTTACATTAATACCATACGGTATATTGATGCAGAAAACAACAAACAGGAAATTCCTCTTGAATACAGGAAAGATTTATTTGAAAATAAATTTTTAAAAGAAAGTAAGAATTTTAAGTTTGATAAAATCCAAAAGCATCTTGACAAACTTTTTAAAGAAAAGAAAACCTATAACTACCTTAACAAAAGAACAAAAAAGTATGACAGCACCGTTTCCGGAATGCCTGTTTGCAAAGGTTTGGTTTCTATTTTTGGCGATAAGGTAAAAACGGAATTAGAACAATTGCATACTTATGATATTACAACAAAAGAACATAAGATTTACAATAATTATTCTGTTTACGATTTATGGCATTTAATTGCAGAAACAGATGATGACCATATAAAGGATTTTGCTGAAAATAAATTAGGAGTTGAAACAATTACAAAAACAAATAAAAAAGGAGAAGAATATAAAGAAAATGAAATTGTAAAACTTAAAAACAGCAGTTTTTCCTCAGGTTATGCCGATTTGAGTTTAAAAGCAATGTGCAAAATAATTCCATTTTTAAAAGAAGGTTTTTTATACAACGAAGCTGTTCTTTTAGCCAAAATACCCGATGTTTACCAAGACTGGGAAAATAACAAAAAACAAATTTACAGTTTAATAGAAAATGCAAATAAAAAATATGTTTACAACAAAAAAATTATCGGCATTGCAAATAATTTGATAAACAAATACAAAGGATTAGGATATAACGAAGAACTAAAAGTAAGTGAAATATTTGCCCACAAAGACTATGATTACAGACTTGACGAAAGCGATTTTAAAGAAATAGAAAAAACTTGTATCACTACTTTTGGAGAAAAAACTTGGCAAGCAAAAGAGGATAAGAAGGAAATAATTGAGCAAGTCAGCGAATATTATCAATCATTTTTTGCCGACGAAAAACGCAAATATATAGAACTACCTACATTAACAAAATTAATTGAAAAAGAATTTAGTGATAACGAGATTGAAATAGACGGCGAAAAATTATATCACCATTCTGCACGGAAAAATCTATACCCAAAACCTATTTTGAACAAAAAAGATGGGAAAGAACTATTAGCAGTACCACTAATCGACAGCATCAAAAATCCGATGTTTAATAAAACAATGAGTGTGTTGCGAAAATTAATCAATGAATTAATTGTGCAAAAACATATTGATAAAGATACAGAGATTATAGTAGAAGTAGCCCGTGAACTGAACGATAACAATAAACGAAAAGCAATAGAACGTTATCAAAAAGAACGTGAAAGCAACAGAGAAAAATACAGCGAATTTATTAGAGAATTTACAGGTAAAAAAGAAAAAGATGCTGATATTAAAAAATTTGAAATGTGGAATGAACAAATTTTTGAAGAAGCTTTTGACGACAGTGGAAATAAAATAACAAACAAAAATCCTAATGAAATAAGAAAAGAAAAAAAAGTTGCTAAACGCTACGAACTGTGGAAAGAACAAAAAGGGCAATGTATGTACACCGGAAAAATGATTAGCATTTCTCAATTGTTTTCAGGAGAAATTCAAGAAGAACATACAATTCCCCGTAGTCTGCTGCCTGATAATACAATGGCAAACTTAACTGTTTGTTATTCTAAATACAATAGCGATATAAAAAATAACCGCCTGCCTACAGCTTGCCCAAATTATGAAATCGACACCACGGAAGGCACGGCAATAGAACCAAGGCTTGAAAAATGGAAGAAAATACGAGACAAATGGAAATTTCTTTTTGAAAGCAGACTAAAACCAAAATTCGGGGAAGACGAAACTGCAAAAAGCAAAAGGATACAAGAAAGACATTACTTCAAAATGCACCTTGACTACTGGAAAGACAAAGTGAACAGATTTACGGCAGAAGAAATAAAAGATAGTTGGGTCAGAAGGCAGCTAACTGATACTCAAATGGTAAGTAAATACGCCCGGGAATTTCTTAAAACTCATTTTAAAAAAGTAGCTGTTCAGAAAGGAAATACAACATCGGATTACAGAAAAATATTTGGCTTTCAGGAAAAAAAAGACAAAAAAGACAGAACAAAACACACGCACCACAGCATAGATGCTGCAGTATTAACACTCATCCCGACCAACAGCAGTAAACGCATTGATATTTTAAATAAAATGTACCGATTAGCTGAAACCCAAGGCAGACAATACAGAACAAATCCTGATGGTTTCTATAATTTTAATGCACAAAAACTGGTTAACGACATTAATAACAACACCTTAATTGTTAATTACCACAAAGATAAAATTATCGAACAAACTTATCGTTATGTGCGAAAAAGAGGTAAATTACAATATTTAAAAGACAAAAACGGAAAATTTAAGTTAGATAAAGACGGCGAAAAAATTCTTTTAAAAGCACAAGGTGCAACAATAAGAGGTAAACTTTTTCAAGAAACGTTTATCGGGAAAATAAAAAATGTAGAAAGAGATAAAAGCAATAAACCACTCAGAAATAAAGATGGTTCATGGCAATTTAAAACAGGAAAAGACGAATTTTTAACTGTTGTAAGAAAGCCAATCATGAGTGCAAAAATTGAGAATATTATTGACCCAAATCTAAAAGAACTAATACAGGAACAATTAAAGAGCGGAGTTAGTAAATCTGAACTGAAAGATTTTCAAGGAAATACTATCAGGCGTGTAAGAGTAACGACAAATGCAGGTAGAGTTGTAAAAGAAAGAGTTAATTACAAATCAAAACACGATTACAAAAATAAATATTACTCTGCCGCAGGCGAAATACCCTACGCCATTTTCATAACAAACCTTGTAAAAGGAGGAACTGAACGCAAAATGATACCAATTACCATGCACGAAGTTGCTCAAACTTATAAAGAATATCACAAATTTACAATAGAGTTTTATATGGAAAAATCTCATCCTAAAATCAAAGAATATCAAGATATTAAATTACTTAAAGTAGGACAAAAAGTATTTGTTTTAAAAGATGATAACGATTTTGAAAAAAGAAAGGATAAAAAGTTTCAAATAAATAGATTATATAAAATAACACAGTTTGAAAAAGATTCGATAATTTGGCTTCACTACCACATTGATGCACAAAGCAAGGGTGAAATAAAGAAAAATGTGAAATCCATAAAAGATAAAATTGTAGAAACTTATGAAAAAAAATACAGCATTCCTTTAATACTTGAAAATAATAATATTAAAGATATGGTTAAAAGGAAAAACGACTTAATAAAAAGAAAACATGATTTCAAAACAAGGTTGGCGAAAATTCAAGAAAAGACAGACAAAGAAACTGCAAATTATATTAAAACTAAGATTGAGAAATACAAAGCCCAACCGTCATATATTGAAATAGAAGGAGAAACCCCTATTTTAGGTTTAACAAAAAAGAACTGGAATTTTCTTTTTGAACACTCTGATTTTGAAATTGATATTACAGGCAAATTAAGTTGGATTGAAAAATAACTAAATAAAAAACAAACCTCGGTCTGTCTTAAAGACAGACCGAGATTAATAAATCAAAACGATGAATTTTGAAAAAGGCTACATATACCATATTTATAATCAAGGCAATAATCGGCAAAAAATATTTTTTGGCAGAGAAAATTATATCTTTTTCCTACGAAAAATAAAAATACATATTTTGCCCTATGCCGATATTTTAGCTTGGTGCTTAATGCCCAATCATTTTCATTTGATGGTGTACGTAAAAGAAACAAATTTACCGGCAAGCAGTCTCGGTGTGTCTTCAAGACACGCCGAGACTTCCTCCACAAAACTCTCAAGACACGCCGAGACTTCCTCCACAAAACTCTCAAGACACGCCGAGACTTCCTCCACAAAAC
>CAMZKQ010000002.1 GCA_947311265.1 uncultured Chlorobiota bacterium
GGTGGCGGTGGCGGTGGTGGCTTCACACTTAGCGGGATAGTCCGTTTGGCTTGTGTATCCAAACTTGTTGATAAGCGATTTGCAACTTTTGAAGCATTGGTAATGAAGCCGAATTTGCTTGCTTTTATGGATATTTTATCGGTTGGCATTACGCCTGCAATCATAAATGTACCGTTGCCGTTGCTCATTTGTGTGCCTTTGGATTTCCCGTTTATAATTATTGCGTTGGAAACGCCTGCTAGGGCAGTTCCTTTGTTGCCATCTATATTTTTAAACGTTAGATTTTGTGTTTTTGGTCGCATATATATTGTGCGTTGGTTGTCGCTCAATTTTACATACTTCATTACTTGCATTGCTACTGTGGTGGTATCAAAATAGAAGACTCGCTTGGCTTTTATGTGCATATTTTTAATGACGTGTACATCGTTAAATGCCCCCTTCCCTACTCCATTGGTGTTTGTTTTTACGGTAAGCGAGTAATTGTCAATAATTAAAGTTGCCACGGCATTTGGTAGGGCTTGCTTGGTAACTAAGTCTTTTATGTAGAAACGCACCATACTTTTTATTGGTTTTAGCTTTAAAGTTCGCTCTTCTGGTTGCTCGTACAGTGTAATTACGCCTTGTGCGATGGTGTCGGCAGAGTAGCCCGTTTGGCTAGCGACTAAAACGACATTGGAGCAGTAGGGTAAATTTTCAAAAATGACCATTCCGTTGGCATCAGTTTTGCCCTCTTTGGTAGTGCCATCGTCGTATTTTGCAATTACTTTTGCTTCGGGTATTGGTTCGTTATCGTCCTTATCAACTACTTTAAAATCAAGTGTATATACTCGTGTAGGGAGTTTTAGTTCGGTAATTTTGCCGTCTTTTAAATCTGCAAATTTGGGCATAAGGCTATCGCCCATATAGCAGCGGTTGGTGGCCGTTACTGTGGTTAAATCGCTGCCATAGAAAAGTTGGGTAAAGAGGCTATAAGACACTCTGGAAAAGCGAACTAAGCCCTCGGTATTTGTGGTGTCTTGCCTATGGATAGTATCCAAGGTAAAGAAGCTACCATCTGCATATAAATCCCTATCCAGAAAAGAAAAATTTACAAAAGTGCCTTTTAATACTTCGCCAGATGCTGCATTTGTGGTTTTAAAAACCACTTCTTTTTCAAACCTCATCAATAAAATAAGTGGCAAAAGTAGTAGTAAAAACCAGAGCAACCACCAGAAGCTCTTTTTTTTGAGTGTAAGTATATGCTCCACCGAGCTATCCTGAAATGTAAATGATTTCGATGTTTTCATATAATAATATAAGTTAAATTTTATTTATTTTAGTATTCTGTCTTGTTTTGTTATTGCTTTTTCCTCCTAATTTAAGGTATTTAAAACTCATTTTCTCAACTCTTTGAGTCGTTTTCTATCAATACTTTCTGCTCCGAGAGTTGGTTTTTCTGCTTTCGAATTTCTTTTTTACTAAGTGCTAACTTTTCGTATCTACGCTTAATCGCTAAATCTTTATTGCGAGGTATTGAATAATTTATAAAATTAAAGAATAAAAACTAATATCACAAAGATATTCTAAAAATTTAATCTTTAGTTTTCAATAGAGCTTGAAAAGGCGTTATAAAGTAAAAAAAAGAAGACTTTTATTAAGAATAGCACAAAATAAGTAAAGTACACTTGGAATATCTGCTAAAATTTAACTTTTTACTCACTTAGTTGCCTGATTTACAAAACATTTTTTTATGTTTGTGTATCAATTCTGGAAAGTACAAGGATAAGGAATTGTGTACAAGGAAACTCAAAAATCAAACATTAAGGCACTGCACATGGAACTAAGTTTTAGCGACTATGGTTTTTCATTGAGCAAAAAATCGGTAAGTGCGTATGAAAAAATGCTAAAAAATGGGCAACAAATTTATTTTGAAGTTGCTGAATTAGAAAGCATTATAGATTATTACACTTTACAGCAGCGTACCAACGACATTGCAAAAGCAATTGAGTATGCAACGACTTTGCACCCAAAATCTATTCAGCTTTCGCTGAAAAATATTGGCTGGCTCGTGGAAACAAAACGTTACGAACACGCACTTTCTATATTGGAAGATATGGAACGCACTCACCCCAAATTTTCAGACATCTATTTATATAGAGGCATTATTTTTGCCCACTTGGGCAAAATTATTGAAGCCGAATCTGAATTTTATTACTCGCAAGAACTTGCCGAGGATATTCAAGAAGATTTTGAAACTGTTGTGGGGCTTACATTTGAACAAGCCAAGCAGTACAAATCGGCTTTGAAATTTTATCGTGCAGTACTCTCCAACACCCCCAAAAACACATTCATACTCTACCATGCAGCGGTTTGCTCCGAGCAAGATAAAAACTACCGAAAAGCAATTGCCTACTACGAAAGTTATTTAGAAGAAAAACCTGATGCCCATAAAATATGGTATAATTGTGGCGTTTTGCACGAAAAACTAGGCAATGATAAAAAAGCCCAAACTGCTTATGATTTTGCCTTAGCTATTTCACCTGAATTTACTGACGCAAAATATAACAAAGCGGTGCTTTGTTTTCGGAATAAAGACTACCTAGCAGCCGCTAAACTATATAAAGAATGCCTAGCTAAAAACCCCACAGATGTTAGTTTAACTTGCTATTTAGCAGAAACTTATGCCGAAGCAAAAAACTACAAATCCGCTAATTTATTTTACAAAAAAGCAATTGAACTTTGCCCTGAATACCAATTGGCTTGGCAAGGTCTTGCCGAGATTTCTTTTAAGCAAGGCAATTATAACGACACCCTTATTTATATCGAAAAGTGCCTATCAATAGACCCTAAAAATGCTGAATATCAATATATTGCAGCAATTTCATTAATTGGCTTAGGCGAGTTAAATAAGGCGGCTGAAAAATTTATGGAGGCGATTTCTACTTTTCCTCAAAATTATCGCTACTGGATTGAGTATGCCGATATGCTGCACCAATACGCTAGTGCTAAAAAGGCCGAAGAAGCACTTCGCATAGCCATTTCTGCGATGCCCAACTGCGACCGCATAAAGTACAGGCTAGCAGCATATTTGCTAATCGCAAATCAAAAAAAAGAAGCTGCTTTTTACCTTAGAAATGCCGTTTTACGCAGCCCTAAACTATCCCATTATTTCACCTCCTTTAAGGAAGAAGTAAAATCTGAGCAGTTTCTACTAAATATTGCACACTCGCTTGAGGGCTAGTAAAATTTTAATTTTCAAAAAAGACTTTTCTTTAAAAATAAAATATTATTTTTGAAGAAAATTACTTAGGATTAATTTTTCAAAATGGTAAAAAAAAGACTTTTTCAAGATTTCGAGCCCACTTCTACAAGCGACTGGGAAGCCGCTATACACAAGGATTTAAAAGGTAGCGATTACAATAAACGGCTAGTTTCAAAAACAATAAGTGATATTGAAATTGCACCCTACTATCGCAAAGAAAATTTAGACGGTTTAGAGTATTTACAAAGCCTTCCTGGTCAATTCCCGTACACAAGGGGCACAAATACGAAAAGAAAAACAACTTACATTCGGCAAGATATTAATGTTGAAACCGAAATTTTAGCCAACAAAAAAGCGATTCGCCTTATAGAAGAAGGTGTAACTTCAATCGGATTTATTTTTAACCCAGATTTTAAAACAAATAAAGCCACACTTAAAAATTTATTACACTCTATTAATATTGAAATATTGAATTGAATTTTTCAGGCGAATTGTTTTTTGAAACACTAATCAGTCAGTTGGTTAATTTTATTGAAAAGCAAAACATAAAGTCCGAAAAAGTCAATGCCTTTTTTGAGTTTGACCCCATGGCCTACCGTTCTATAAATGGGCAATGTTTCCCACATGGCGAAGGCAATGGCATGCAAAAAATAAAACGATTACTTGTCGCAACTCATGGTATTAGTGGTATAAAAATACTTGGTGCCAATGCCTCTATTTTTCCTAATGCGGGCAGTAGCCCCGCACAGGAACTCGGCTTTGCACTAGCAATGGGGGCGGATTATTTGGCAAAAGCCAGTAATGCAAAGCTCCCACTTGAAGCACTTGTGCCACGTATGGCCTTTACGTTTTCCGCTGGGGCGGAATATTTTATTGAAATTGCAAAACTAAGGGCAGCCCGCTTACTTTGGGCAAAAATTGTTGAGCAATATGTTCCTGAAAACCCAAAAATTGGGAAAATGTATATCAAATCGATAAACACACAGTTTAACAAAACACTCTACGACCCACATGTGAATACTTTGCGAAGCACAACCGAGGCAATGGCAGCAATAATTGGAGGTTGCAATGCTTTACAAATTTTGCCTTATGATTATACCTTCTCCGAAGGAAATGATTTTTCGGCACATATTGCAAAAAATATTGCCATTATTTTAAATGAAGAAGCCTATTTTAATCAACCGCAAGATAGCTCGGCAGGCGCATATTATATCGAAAACCTGACGGATAAAATGGCCGAAAAAGCATGGGCTATATTTTTAGATATAGAACAAAATGGGGGCTTTGTAAAATCCATTAAAGCCAATTATATCCAACAAAAAATTGAAGCAATAGCCCAATTGCGGTATAATAAATTTGCCCGGAAACAAGATGTTTTACTGGGTACTAATCAATACCCAAATCAAAATGAAACAGTAAATCAGTATCTAAAAAAGACAAAAAATATTGATTTTACGGCAAGTAATAGCCTGCCTTTAAATAGCTTTCGGTTAGCAGCACCTTACGAAAAAATACGCCTTGATGTTGAACAATCGGGCTATCGCCCGAAGGTATTTTTGCTTACATTTGGCAATTTAGCTATGCGAAAAGCAAGGGCTTCTTTTGCAGCCAACCATTTGGCGGTTGCTGGTTACGAAATTATTGAGAATACTATATTTTCATCGCTGGAAGAGGCCACCAAAGAAAGCCTGCGGCTAAATGCTGATATAACTGTACTTTGTAGTTCTGATACCGAATACGAAATGGCTTACCCGAAGGTAAAGCAACTGATTGGGAAACAGTCAATTATACTAATAGCAGGAAATATTACTGATGAGCTAAAGGCACTATTTGATACCGAGTCGGATTATTCAATAAGTGCAAAATCTATTCTTTTGGAAGATTTACAAACGCTTCAAAATCGCTTAGCAAAAAGGGGATAATCTAGGTTATACTTTTACTCCAATAACTAAGATGTCATCAATTTGGTCGCTTACACCATCTCTCCATTTTTCGATGGTTTTGTCTAGGTACTCCCCTTGCTTTTGCATAGGTAAATGGTTTATTTTAACAAGGATTTTCTTAAAACGCCCGGTCATAAATTTTTTGCCACGTCGCCCGCCGAACTGGTCGGCATAACCGTCGGAAAATACATAGAGGCTATCGCCTTTTACGAGCTCAACTTCGTGGGTGGTAAATAGTTTTTCGTCTGGCTCATACTCGTATATGCCGATAGGCATTCTGTCTGCATTTACTTGTACAACTTCCTCATCTCTAACAATATAGAGTGGGTTGAATGCTCCTGAAAATTGCAATTTTAAGGTTTCTCTATCGAGGATACAAAGGGCAATATCCATTCCATCTTTTGCTTCATGTACTTCTCCGGTTTGGTGGAGTGCTGTAATTATTTTGTTCCGAAGTTGGTCTAAAATCATTGAGGCGGTTAATTGCTCATCAGTA
>CAMZKQ010000003.1 GCA_947311265.1 uncultured Chlorobiota bacterium
AGTCTTTTAGCCATATAAACATATTTTTAGTGATTGAGTTGTACTTTATTGAAATAATGTTTTTTGCAAATTGAAGGCTAAAAGACTCCACACTTCTAAAATACGATATTAGTACACCAAACATAAAGATTAGCACCTCTAAATTTGTATTACCCGAAGGTTATACCCCCAACCAAGTAGTAGATATAGCACTCGATGATGACAAAGAAATTATCTACGTCTTCTATAAAGACAACAAAATATCTGCCGGAAGCATCAATAATTTTTCTAGCCTACGAAAGCCTTACAGCACAAAATACCCTAAAAATTACACCTCAAAAAATATTGTAGCCGTAGATATTGAACAAAGAACAGATAAATTCTTTATCCTATATAATACAGGAAAAGCCTCATCAGGTTCCTCCCATAATTTAACCGAATTTCGTAAGCTATATCAATACAGCCTACCACCAGCATTTAACTTCGACGATATCTTGACATTTAACATTAATGAGAAATCTCAAATAAGTACAATTATCATAAAATATGAATAGCCACTAATTAAAATTTAGCAAACCCCACAACAGTAACTGCTTGCCCGGCAGCAATAATTTTGCTCCCAGCCATACAACTTTCAGATATTTTACCCTTTGCAGGATTTAAAATTAAATTCCCAGAAAGTTCATTTACAACAATTTGTGCCTTCTCATGCTCAAAATCAAAAGGCACAGAAAACTCAAAAACCTGCTCCGAAGCATTAATAATAACAAGCCACTTTTCAAAATTATAATTTGAGCTTTTGCTCAAAAACTGAGGCTCTAATGTATTGTCCAACGAAAAAACAATTTGCTGAAAATCATACTCCCTTGGCGGATTAATGTGCCAAAAATTAGTTTGCCCCAAATCTATTTCAGCCTCAAAGTTAGTATCAATCACAAGCGGACTAATTAAATTTACCCCATTGCCAGAATATGCCCCCGGAAAAGCATACCACTGCCCCGGCTGCTTTACCAGCTTAACAGCCAAATTATTATTTCGCACCCATTTTTGCAAATCAAAAGCATCAATTTCCTCTCTTGAAAAGGTTATTTTAGCAGTTCCCCCTTCATCAAAAGTTAGCCGGTATGGGTTAGCTATTGGGTTCGGGTTATTTTTATGCACTTCGCCAGCCAAAAAATAAGTCTCGCCAGCTAGCCCATTTTTAAACTTAATTGCAAACTCCTTTAATTTAGGATTATTAAACGTATTAATGCCAAGCCCCGTAAATTTGCCCATTTCGCCTTTGGGCGAATAAAATTTTAAGCCCTTTTCTAATGCCTTAGCAGTACTGTAACGAAATGCAGGAATTTCTCGCCTCAATTTTATTAAGTTCGAAACATAAGTAAACATTTCCTGTGTAAGTACCGAAAATTCATTTTTAAACCTATCCCAACGGTACATATTTGTATAATCGTTGGCTCTGTACGAATTTTCGTGGAAAAATTTACTGCCGTTTTCGGCATCAGCACAATCGGAAGTAAAAGTACGCTCAGGGTCTTTTTCATTTTTTGCAGGCGGCTTTGTGCGTAACATTTCATCGCCACCGTGCCAAATTATTTTCCCTTGTGAAAGAAATAAAGAGGCCGCTGCCAATTTTGCGATACGCAAACGGGCTATGCCAGATTCGTCTTTTTCGAGCAAATTAATTTTATCCCAAAGGGTAAGTCCATCATGAATAGCGAGGTAATTTAAGTTCTCGGCAGGATTTTTAGCAAACAACGCATAATTTCGATAAAATTCAGCTTGTAAAAATGGTAAATTTTCTTGGTCAAAAGTCCTCAGACTACCAGCAATTCCTGCCGCAAGGCGGCTTGCCTCTGCCGTATTTCCCAGTAAAAATCCATCATCGCCCTCCTTGCCACAACTGGCATCTCTAAACACATCATTAAAAACGCCAATATTAAAATCTTCCTGTGGAAGATTACTTTTTGTGTATGCTGTACCGTCATCAATATCAGTAAAATCCCAAGCCTCGCCATGCAAAATTAACCCCTTCGGATTTTTAGGATTATAAGCCGAGCCTACTTTTTGGCGAATTTGTCGCATCGTTTCATGGTCGTGAAACCCCATTAGGTCGAATCTAAAACCATCTGCACCAAAAACCTCAACATAATAAATTAGACTATCTAGTATAAATTTCCGTACCGATTTTCGGCGACTCTCCAGCGACGAGCCGGCTCCTGTTCGCTCCGAAATTTTTAAATTCCGATCGAGCCGATAGTAGCAACCGGGAGCTATATTTTCAAAACTTGCGGCAGTATAAGTGTGGTTAAATACGATATCAAAAATTATCCCAATCTTGTTTTTATGGAGCTTATTGGCTAAGTCTTGTAATTCAATAATCCGCTTTTGCGGATTTTTTGGCTCAGTAGAGTATCGCCCTTCGATGGCAAAATAATGGAAGGTATCGTAGCCCCAATTATAATTAGACCGCTCCGCCTCAAACCCAGTAAACACCTGATTTACATCAACTTGTGTATAACATTTATTTATAGGCATTAATTGTACATGGGTAATGCCTAGTTTTTTTAGGTAAGGTATTTTCTGCGAAAAACCGGAGTAAGTGCCACTTAAATTAGCCGCAACTGCGTTGGGCTGAATGGTAAAATCCCTTATGTGTGTTTCGTAGGCAATCATATCGCAAGGGTTTTGCAGAATTGTACTGTTTAAAAACGTTTTTACTGGCAAAGGATTTTTTATAATTGCGGCTTTTCCCACCTTATCCTTTTCAGGATTAAAAGCTGCCATTGCTTTTGCATAAGGACAAAGGGCAATTGTTTTTTCCCCGTAAGCAAAAATTTCGTATTGATAAAGTAGCCCTTCTAAACTCGAAATATTAAGCACTTTTGGATTTAATTCCAATTCAAAAATGCCTTTTCCTTTTTTTGTAAAAAGCAATTTATTCTTTGTTGTAATGGGATTTTCGTTGGCATCAAAAAGCAAAAGCCTTGCTTTTGCCGCCGGTGGCGACCAAAATTTAAAGCGTGCATTTTTGCCATTATAATCTAAGCCCAATGGTTGCTCTTCTGAAATATCAAATCCGGTATCCAATATACCGCCTAGTTCGGGGTCTAATATTACTGCCGAAAATTCGCCATTGATGCTTACTGCATAATTGCACGCCAAATCGAAATCAAATTTTAAGTGGATTTTTTTTAAAGCGTAGCTTACGAAAAATGATTTTAGTAAGTTTTTATAAAAAGTGTTAGCCTCTTTTTTTTCGTAATTGTATTGATATAGTTTTACTTCGCATTCATTAACTTCTGTTTTTAAATAAATAATTACTTTCTGCTCTGAAATTAAGAGGCTATGCGAAATTATTTTTGCTTTGGTGTTTTTAATTTCCATCATGCTTTTTTTAGGTGCTTTGCCAAAGATAGTTTTTTTTATTATAATATAAATTGCAAACCTAATCAATAAATTACTACAGCAATTTGTGTTCCTTATAAAAACTTTTACTTTTTATTCAGCAACAGCTAATCTAGAAAACGAAGTAGAAACAGGGGCAACAATTATGCCATGTACTGTGGAACAGATTTTGGCGAGTACTTAAAAGAAGACGACACCAGCCGCTTTTCGGTACGTTGCTTAAGGGATTAATTTCCAGCCACTCTCAGCATTATTTTTGTCAGTTGCGATAGTTCGTTGGGCTGTATTATAAATGGGGGCATTATGTAAATCAGTTTCCCAAAAGGGCGAATCCAAACCCCTGCCTCAACAAATTCCTTTTGAAGTACTGCCATATTTACGGCAGATTTCATTTCCAAAACGGCTATTGCTCCTAAAACTCGCACATCTTCTACATTTTTAAAATTTTTGGCTACTTCTAGCTCCTTAGTTAATTGCTTTTGGATATTCTCAATTTTCTGTTTCCAATTTGAAGAGAGCAAAAGATTTATGCTCGCCAGAGCTACTGCACAAGCCAGAGGATTACCCATAAATGTAGGGCCGTGCATAAATTCTGGCGGATTACCGTTACTTATTGTGTTGGCAATTTCGTTGCTTTCTAGCACGGCGGCAAAGCTCATTGTGCCGCCTGTTAGGGCTTTTCCTAGGCACATAATATCGGGTTGGATATTTGCATGCTCGCAAGCAAAAAGTTTCCCCGTACGCCCAAAGCCCGTTGCAATTTCGTCGAGTATTAAAAGTACATCGTACTTTTTTGTGAGTTGCCGAACTGCTTTTAAATACTCGGGAGAATAAAACCGCATTCCGCCTGCTCCTTGTACTATTGGCTCTATAATTAGGGCAGTAATTTCTTGTTGTTTTTCTGTTAGGATATTTTCCAATTCAAAAATATCTTTTTTATCCCAAGGTTCATCAAATTTAATTTTGGGAGATGGGGCAAAATATTGAATGGCTATATTGCCTTTAAAAATAGAGTGCATTCCTGTAACTGGGTCGCAGACCGACATGGCTTTCCAAGTATCGCCATGATAGCCTCCACGTACTGTTAAGAATTTATTTTTTTTTGTTTGTCCTCTGGCGTACTGATATTGTACTGCTAACTTCATTGCCACTTCAACGGCTACAGAGCCAGAGTCGCAGAAAAAAACCTTTTGCAAAGTTTTAGGGCTTATCTCTATCAACTTCTGTGCGAGCAAAACCGCTGGTTCGTGGGTCAGCCCTCCGAACATAATGTGTGGCATTTTTTCCAGTTGTTTTTTAATGGCATCTAGCAAAATGGGGTGGTTGTAGCCATGTATTGCTGCCCACCATGACGATGTGCCATCAACGAGCCGTTGCCCATTTTTAAGGGTGATATATACCCCCTCTGTACTTTCTGCCAAATATACGGGAAGTGGGTTTATGGTTGATGTATAGGGGTGTCGAATATGGTTTTTATCAAATTCTAAAAGTTGTTTTTCCATTGCTATCTAAATTATTGCCTTTTTCAATAGGCTTGTTTTTCTATGCTATTTTGATTTGATAATTCCCAGATAAACTGCTAAATTAGCCGCAAATTTAACTCAATTAAATTCTAATGATAAAAAAAACTCAAGTATCGCTTAGTACACTTTTATTTTTAACTGTTGTTTTATTGTCGTCTTGTAATTTTTATAAGCCAGTTACACTTGGCGATTTTGAAGGTGTAGAGTTGGATAAAATAGATGGCACAGACTTAAATTTGAATATCTTAATTCCTGTAAATAATCCTAACTCCTACCCTATCACAATTTCAAAGTACGATTTGGATATTAGCCTAAATGGTATAGATATGGGCAAAGCTGTTTCTAACGAAAGCCTTACAATTCCTGCAAATAGTAACGAAACGCACAAATTTCCGGCAGCAGTA
>CAMZKQ010000004.1 GCA_947311265.1 uncultured Chlorobiota bacterium
GCTGGGAGTGCTCCCCAAACAAATTTTCGTCCGTTATTTTCTGGTGGATTATCGCCACCTGCAACCCAGTAGCCGTTGTCGGCATTAAAATCTTCTAAATGAGGAAAAACGGATATTTTAGGTGAGCCAACAATGATGGATACTTTTGTGGTATCATTTCCATTATTAAAATCGGTTACTAACTCTGTAAAGGAAGAAAAATTGTAAGTGCCTAGCGGGGTCATATCGAAAGTGGCAGGAAAAGTGTAGGATACAGAACTGTTGCCAGGGATATTAGGTACTGTGCCTACTAGGGTGTGCGTACCGGCTCCTGTAATTTCGCATTTTACAGGTACATTTACTATTGGGCCACAATTCCAGTTATGAACGGTTACAGTAACTTGTTGTGTATTAGAATATAAACAACCCGAAGCACTTGCATTTGGCTCTGTAATTGCGACAACGCCAACGTCTGGCTGTGCATCAATAATCTGGAAATTGTCCATAGCAAATTTCCAAGTATCATCGTAAGTTGGTTCGGAATAAAAAACATAACCATATATTCTAAACTTTATACAAGTTGCACCAGTAAATGCACATAGGCTGTAGGATTTTGTTTCCCAGCTATCTACAATATCTGCTCCATAGCGAGAATCTCTCCACCATTCGGCAGAGCTGTACCAGCCTGGGGTAGAGGCATCGCCTAGCCGAGTCCAGTTTGTGCCTCCATTTAAGGAGTATTGCACCTGAAATTGGTCATGAACATTATTAAGCTGATGTTTTATTTCAAAGTACAAAGCTGGGGATACGGTTGCAGATAAATCAAAAACAGGGCTTTCTACCCAAATATAATCCCACTTCTGGGCTACATTTGTTTGTACATACCAGCTTTCGCCATTGCCTTCTGCCCCATTAAGGTAGGGTAAAACTCCTTTTTGGAAATAGCGAGTAGCAGTAGGTGTTCGTGAAACGAACCCTTGGTTACTTGCATCAAAATTGGCGGTATATGGAAAGGTGTTTATAGCCCCATTAATTCTATTTTCGGTATGGGTATCGTTGGTATTATCGCCATCGGTAGGCAAATTAGTTACTACGGTAACGGCATGCACCCCTGCGGCAGATAAATCTGCGGTAGCAGTAAATGTATATAAATGTGCCCCAAAGCTAGGGATTGGGCCCGGTACTATTTCGTTTATTACTGCACCAGCATCAATCTGGATTGAAATTGGCATATTTAATATGGGGCGGCAAGTATTATTTTTAATAAGCACTTGCATGGTTTCGGCATTGGTAAACAAGCCACATAATCCGGAACTGTTAAGGGTAATGGCAATAGGCTCTACATCGTCTTGTTCGCCTGCCGAAATTTGGAAATTATCGAAGGCAAATTTATAAGTATCGTTATATGTTGGTTCGGAGTAGAAGACATAACCACGTATTCTAAATCTGACGCAACTTTGCCCAGATAAGTTGCAAAGTTCGTGTTGTACATGTGTCCAGCTATCAACTATATTGGGAGCATTACGGCTATCTTTCCACCAAGTGGTCGAGTTGTACCAGTTAGGGTCGCCTGTTGCACCTAGCACAGTCCAGTTTACACCATCATTAATGGTGTATTGCACCTGAAATTGGTCATGAACATTATTTAGTTGATGCTTTATATCCATTGACAATAGAGGATTTGTATTATTGGTAAAGTCAAAATTTGGGCTCTCTACCCAAATATAATCCCATTTATGAGCAATGCTAGTTTTTACATACCAAGAGTTGCCTTCGCCTTCTGGGCCATTTAAAAAAGGTAATGCACCATATTCAAACCTACGCCCATTATTATCTCTATATAATAGGTCGCCATCGTTCATTGGAGCTGACCCTGTATTCCACCAGCCGTCTGTACCATTATTGTAATCTGCCGTGTAAGGATATGTCCTTACAGAAGAGCGTCGCCCATCGTACAGTTTATTATTGGCTGCATAGGTGTCGCCAGCAAGGGTGGTGTACATTTCAAAGTTATATACATCTTCGGCAGACATATCGTGCGTACCAATGGTAAAATCTACCGATGAGTTGGCTGGGATATTTGCCACTGTTCCCGAAAGGGTGGTAACTGCCCCTGCACCGTTAGTAATTTTGCAGGTTACAGGCACATTAGTCATGGCAACGTTAGAAAAGTTAAATACTTTTATTATGATATTTTCTGCCGCACCAAAATCGTCGGTAGCACAGGCTAGGCGACTAGGGCTAACGAGTTTCCGCACACCCGCATCAAGGGTAGAGTAGATTTTAACATCATCTACGAACCAATCTTGTGGCGATACGTTGGCATCGTCGTACAGAAAGCGAATGCGAACATCGCTTTGCCCAGCGGCGGTTGCCGAGATGTCTAAAATACGCTGTGCTGGGCTGGCTGCTGTACCACAGGTGGCTAAGTTATACACTTGGTATTGTTCCACATTTGCCCAAACTGTTCCACCATCGGTGGAAATTTGTACCGTAGCTGTGGCATCATCGTTGCCTGCCCAAAAGTGGTCGTATTGTAGTGTGATATTGGTTCTGCCAGTACAGTCGAAACTTGGCGAGGAAAGCCACAACCGATTGTTTTGGGCTTGTGCAGCATCTACTGCAATGTCGTTATAGAAGGCATAGTTGCCGCCACTTGTAC
>CAMZKQ010000005.1 GCA_947311265.1 uncultured Chlorobiota bacterium
AAGACCATTACAAACAAGTATAATAAACTTATTATCAAATAGTTATAATTTTAAATTTATCAAAATAAAAATAAAAATAAGCTTCCTTGCTTTTGAAATTTAAAAATAAATGTACAGAAAATATGAATTGCACGGTTTTTGTTTATTCTTAACCAAAGCTAGCTAACCTTAATTTAAAACCATACAAAAAGTAAATTATAATTGACATTAATTTTGAAATATAAAGAAAACTTATTTTCTTTGTATAAGAAAGCTCAAAATAAAACACGATAATGAGTGAAAAAATAATCACAATAGCTGAAACCGAAGACTCTCCTGAAATTATTCTTGATGCAGAAAACTTTTTGCTCAAAATAAGTGGAGCATCATTCCCGGAAGATGCCTATGAAACATACCAGCCAGTAATGATGTGGCTAAAAGCCATTAAAGATTCAGTAGTTAAATTAACTTGCGAATTTGATTTTACAATTTTAAGCTCCGCCTCAAATAAGTTACTATTTGAAGTCTTGCTAAAATTAGAAGATTTGTACCAAACGGGTAAAGATGTTGCCATTTTTTGGTATCACGATGATTTTGATGAAGACATGGAAGAAGAAGGCGAAAGTTTTGCACAAACTGTAAATATTCCTTTTAAATTTATTGCCAAATAAAAAATCATAAAATAATATAACATCGACCAGCAAAATTGCTGGTTTTTTTTTTGAACAAAAATGACTACTTTTAAAGCCAACTAAAACTTGGTTTGTTTGGCAAGCAAAAATAGTTTACTTTTATTACAAAAATAAAATTGAACCTTACAAGCAAAATATTGACACTTATACTGCTTCTACAAATAACAGTAGGGTCGCAATCATTTGCTCAAAAAAGTAAAATTGATAGTATAAATGCCCTAATACAGCAAGAAAAACACCCCTATAAAAAGGTCGATTTATACAACGAACTCGCCATTTTTCTAATTGATAATAACCAAAAAGACTCAGCTTTGGCTATTGCACAGCTTGCACTTTCTATTGAAGCAGGGCAGAAGAATAGCACTGTAAGGGAGGCTATATCGCTGATGCGAATTGCGGAAGTTCATCAAAAATCAGCACGTTATAAAATTTCTTTAGCCTTTTATCAGCAGGCCATTCCTATTTTAATTAAGTTTAAAAATCAAAAAGAACTAAGCGTAGCTTATGCAGGCATTGGGGTTGTTAATTTCTTTAAAGGAGATTATGATGCGTCCATGAGAGCTTATAGTAAATCACTGATAATCAGAGAGAAACTAGGGGATAGAAAGCGAATTTCAGCAAGTTTAAATAATATAGGAATGGTACATTTTGCTTTAAAAAAGTACGCCCTTGCAAAAGAATACTACCTAAAATCACTTAAAATAAAAGAAGAGGACGGGCTAACCAAAGGCATATCGTACAGTTGTAATAATTTGGGAGATATTTGTTTAGCACAAAAAGAGTACGACGAAGCTCTATTTTACTACGAAAGGGCTTTAAAAATAAGAAAGCAGCTGGATAATAATTTTTTGATTGGATACACCCTTAACAGCATTGGTAAATTATATACTGCAATGGGCAACTACAAATGGGGGCAAGAGTACTTTTTAAAATCAATCGAAATTAAACGTAAAAACCAAGATAGGCAAGGTATTGCTGAAACTTATGTTGAAATTGCAAAGCTAGATGTTAAACGAAAAAAATATTCAGCAGCTTACATTAATGTTCAAAAATCCTTAGAATTAGCCAGCCAAATAGGCGTTTTACCCATCGTAAGGGATTGCTACAAGCAACTCTCCGAGATTTCTGAGTTTCAGAACACCCCCAAAAAAGCATTAAAATATTATAAGAAATATGTGCTTATAAAAGATAGCCTTCAAAATGCCAAACATGTAAGTGAAATTGAAACCCAATACCAAGTAGGCAAAAAACAACAGGAAATTGACCTCCAAAAAAAAATTAATAAGATGCAAAAAGAGGATTCGGAAAAGCAAGGAACTAAACTAAAACTCCTTATTGCAGGAGTACTTTTTCTTATTTTATTAGTTGTCTTTTTTATTCGCACTATTTTACAAAAAAAATCAATTAACCGTAAACTATCCCGTAGGAATGAAGAAATACGCCAACAAAGCGAAGAAATAACTGCACAACAAGAAGAGAATATTTTAAAAAATGAAATTTTACAAAAACAAAAAGAAGAAATCACCGATAGCATAAAATATGCAAAACACATTCAAGCCGCAATTTTGCCTTCACAAGCACTAATCAACTCAATGCTAACTGAATATTTTATACTTTATTTGCCCAAAGATATTGTAAGTGGCGATTTTTATTGGTTCAAGCAAATTAAAAATTTTACTATTTGTGTAGCTGCCGACTGTACTGGGCACGGTGTCCCTGGTGGGTTTATGAGTATGCTAGGCAGCTCTTTCCTTAGCGAAATTATTACAAGGCGTAGCCTTGACAGCACTGGGCAGAACCTAGACAAGCTAAGAAGCAAAATTAAAACGGCACTCGACCAAACAGGCCAAGAAGGCAGTTCGCAAGATGGTATGGATTTATCTTTATTTACCATTGATAACGAAACACTCGAACTCCAATTTTCGGGGGCATACAATTCCTTGCTTATTGCAAGGCATGGGAAACTCATTCAGCTCAAAGCAGACCGCCAACCAGTAGCCATTTACTCCCACGAAAAACCATTTTTGACACATAAATTTCAACTTGAAATTGGCGACTGCATCTATGCTTTTACCGATGGATATGCCGACCAGTTTGGTGGGCAACAGGAAAAGAAATTTAAAACCTCTAACTTTAAGAAACTACTTCTATCCATTTCTCATAAGCCTATGGAAGCACAAAAAGAAGCACTCCACAAAGCCTTCACTAATTGGCAAGGCAATTACGAACAACTTGATGATGTACTAGTTATGGGCATAAGGATACATTAAAGTAATACTTTAACAAAACAACATATATCGCTACAAATAAACATATTGCAAAAAATAACAAACCAACTAATATGAAATATACTTTTTCTAATATAAAAGAGCTACGGACACTAAAAGTCTATATTATTACACTAAGCGATAGAGCTAGCAAAGGTATATACGAAGACCTTAGTGGCCCTGAAATTCGCAACTATTTCCAACGCTATTTTAAAGAAAAGGGCTGGAAGTATGAAATTATAAATCCTATTATTCCTGATGATATTGCAGTTTTAACAGGCTTAATTAAAGAGGCAAAAGCTAACGGGGCGGATTTTATATTTACCACAGGTGGTACTGGTGTTGGCCCTCGGGACATTACCCCAGAGGCAGTAAAACCAATGCTTGATAAAGAGTTGCCCGGAATAATGGAACTTATCCGTGTAAAATATGGAATGAAAATTCCGCACGCAGTGCTTAGCCGAGGAGTGGCAGGATTTATAGGTACTGCACAGGTGTACACTTTGCCCGGTAGCACAAAGGCAGTCCGAGATTATATGGAGGAGATACTTAAAGTTGCTGAACACCTTATATATATGTATCATAATATCGATACACATAAAAAATAAAAAAGGCTACCGCCCACAAATTTCTGTAAAATCGCACCATTTGCACTTTTCAACATCTTGGGTTTGCACAAAAGGAGTTGTTGCATCAAAAAGAGGCACAAGACGCTCGCCCAAAGCCATTTCAAATTGAGGTAAAAGTGCTAAAAAAAGACTTGCATCAAGCGGCAATTTATTAAATATTAATGCTGGGCTAAATCCCTTCTGGCTCATCGAACGAATATCATAAATACCCGGTATAACTAATGGGACTTCTGGCTGTTTTTTTTCTTTAAACAAAAGCCCATAAACAAAGGACTGCAGAACTACTTTTTTAAGGTTTTTCTTTTCATTACTCATCATATCCTCAATGGTAGAAAACTTTTTATCTGCACTGCCCGTTTTATAATCAATAATCCTGTAAATACCATCTTTTTTATCAATCCTATCAATAATACCCGTTAAACTTACGTGAATAGCAGCATCTTCCAGCGGGATTTTGATTTCGCATTGATAGCCAAATTTGGCTTCGAGTGCATCAATTTCAAAGGGGGCATGTTTTTTATCTACCGATAAAATTAAATCCAAATACCGCTTCATAACCTCGGCAATAATTATTTGCCCGCCTTCAAACTGGTATTCCGCTTCCGACTCAATCTTAAAATAAGCACTAAATGCCTGATTTATATAGCTTTTAGTACGTTTTTTTAGTATTTTAAAGTCTTCAATGTTAATTAATTTTCGCTCTTTTTCTTCAATAAAATCATGATACAGATTTTCGGCTGCAGCATGAAGGATTTGCCCAAAAACGGCTGGTGAAATTTCCTCTTCCACTTCATCTGGCACTCTTAGCCTAGCAATATATCTAAAATAAAACTGCAATTGGCAACTAAGGTAAGTATTTATACCAGAGGCAGATAGGAGCTTTTCGGAAAAGCCATTTTTTGTATAATATTTTTTTAGAACCGCATTTACTTCATCTGTTTTCTCAATCGTAATCGGCTCATTATTAGCTGGGTTTAAATCCATGCTAAATTGCTTATGCTCAATTTCTAAACCAGACTCGTATTGCAACTGTTGCACAAACCGGCTAACTTCCCCAGTAGTACCACTGCCTACAATACTATTATAAATAAAGGTAATATTTTCTGCCCGCTGAATAAGGCGGTAAAAAAGATAAGCAAAAACCGAATCCTGAAATTTAATAACAGGCATTCCGAATGCAAACCGAACGCTTTGTGAAATAAAAGAATTGGGTGCTGATGTTTTCGGGAAATTCCCTTCATTCATGCCCACAATAATAACGTTCTTGAAATCTAAATTCCGAGTTTCCAGTGCACCCATAAGTTGCAAACCTTCAGTGGCATCACCTGTAAAAGCCGCCTGCTCTGCCGATAGTAGCTGCATAAGCAAATCGGCAGTAAGCAAAAAACTAAGGTTTATATTCTTGTTATTTAATACCTCTCTAAACCGTTTTACGGTTTTATATGCTTTGTGGAGGTATTCATTTTCAATAGTTTGCAGCGGTTTTCCGCCCTCATCTAGCTGCTTATTAAACAGCTGAAAAATTATACTCAATAGTGTAGTAAGCATAAATTCCGCAGGATTTTCTTTTGGTAGTGGTGCAAAAAGAAGGCGTAAAAGCGGATTTTCCGTTTCAATTAGCTTTCTTGCAGGCACATAAACCAAATTCAACCCCTTAATTTGAGCCATTAAATTATCAGCCTCTTTCTGCGTATTTTCGTACACACTTGGGTGCCGCAAAAGGGCAATTGTATCTTTATGGTAAAACTCTGGGGTATCAGGTTTTCGCTTTGCCAAATCGGTATGCAGCTGCAAATACCGCTCGATAAGGCTAAATAAGGCTGTCGCCTTAAAGGGATAGCCCATAGTAACGTTAATAGGCGATGTTTCTGCTGGTAATGAGTGCATTACAGGAAAAAGCAAATGTTCATCGGCAAGCACAACTGCGGTTTGCTCGCCAGAAATAGCCTTATAATCGCCCAATATTTTAGGGATAATTTTTGCTTGTCCTACTTCCAGCGGCACACCAATGAGCTGTATTTTTTTAGGGCTTGAAGTAAGTAAAGGCGGTCTTTTTCTTGGCGAGATATTAAGAGCTTTAAAATTTTTCCTTAAAAAATCGCCAGCTTCTTGCTTAAAATCGGCATGGTAATAAGCATCTGTATCCCAAAAAAATGTGGCCTTATTGGCCTCTTTTATATATCTAAAAAACTTTTCCTCTGCTTTATTTAAAGCATTAAAGCCAACAAAAATATACTTTTCAAATTTAGAAATATCCAACGAATTATTATCTATTTTTTCAGATAAGACCCTAAACGAAAGCCCATTATAGCCAAGATTACGCTCCAACAACGATTTTTTAAAATCATTATACACTTTGGGCATTAAGCCCCAAATTTCTAAAAATTTATTTTTTTCAGCACTTTGTTTATCTGCCGAAAAGTTTTTCCAAAAGCGGCGAAGTAGTGCTTGCTCCTCCTCCGAGAGTTCGCTAAAATTAGCTTCTATTTCGTGCACATTTTTTATATTCCGAAAAAGTTGCTCCGGATTAACCAGCCAACTGTCAATTTCGTTAAAATCATTAAGGATAATTTCGCCTAATTTATAGAACTTATCAAAGGTCTGAAATTCTTTTTCTTGCTTAGAATGCTTCTTGAAAATCTGAAATAAATCATAAATCAGGCTTAAAGTATCCGGTTCGTTGAGTTTAGTAAAATCCCTAAGCATCATGCGGATAGCACGCATTTGAGGTGCCCATTGTGTTTGCCCAGAAACTTGTGCAAAGTAGTGCCGAAAAAACATTCGAGTTCTCTTATTAGGAAATATGATACAAATTTTATCTAGTTTCCCTTTATTATTTTTAATTATTTCTTCGGCAGTTTCCTGTAAAAATGATTTCATTATTCTATAAGTAATAGTTTCAGAAGCAAGTAAATATTTCCCTGTAAGAAAGTGCTAACATACAATTTTTTTTAGTTTCTAAGCACTTTTATCCTAGCTGAAAAACAACTATTTTAAAAATCTATTTAAAAACAGTGAATAAAAGTTTTTTATATTGATTATTTTATAGATTTTTGCCTTTCGCATTTTTAGAAAGCTATATCTTGAATAAACCAGTTGTAAATCCATATAAAAACTCCAAGGAATCTAAAAAGGTTCAGGTGTCGCAGATGTTTGATAATATTGCACATAAATATGATTTTTTAAATCATTTTTTATCTTTCAATATTGACAAGGTCTGGAGAAAAAAAGCAATAAAAATGCTTGCCCCCTCTGCCCCCAAACGCATTCTTGACGTGGCATGTGGTACTGCCGATTTTTCGATAGACGCATACAAACGCTTGCAGCCCGAGAAAATATATGGGATAGACATTTCGGAAGGAATGCTTGCCGTAGGGCGAGAAAAAATACAGCAAAAAGGGCTTAAAAATGTCATTACACTTTCGCTGGGCGATGCTGAAAATATCCAATTTAAAACCGCTAGTTTTGATGCCGTAACGGCAGCTTTTGGCGTTCGTAATTTTGAGCATCTAAGTAAAGGTTTGTCCGAAATGTATAGAATACTTCGCCCTGGGGGCGAAATAATTATTCTTGAATTTTCTCACCCTCGATTTTTCTTGGTAAAGCACCTCTACAACTTATACTCTTATGCTGTTTTGCCTGTTTGTGGGCGGATTTTCTCCAAAGATAGTTCTGCCTATTCCTATTTGCCAGAATCGGTACAACAGTTCCCAGACGGCAAGCAGTTCTTAGAAAAATTAAAACGTATTGGTTTTTCCAACTGTAAAGAAAAAACAGTATCTTTTGGTATTGCTTCAATTTATTTTGCAAAAAAAGAAAATTGAAAAAAATTACACTTTATATAATACTCCTCTTTTTATTCTCTTGTACTGAAAATAAACCCATCGACACGCCCGAACTCTCATTTACAAAAGGGACTTTTGTAGTTTGCGAAGGTAATTACACGGGCAATAATGCCAGCTTAGATTTTTATAGTTTTGAAAATAAAGCTATTACGAATAGCGTTTTTGCACTACAAAATTCAGGTGCAGTTTTAGGCGACGTTGCCCAGTCTGCCTTGCTTGCTGATGGCAAATTATTTATAGCGGTAAACAACTCCAAAAAAATTGAAGTGCTAGATGCCCAAACATTAAAAAGCCTAGGCACAATAACAGGTTTGGACTACCCTCGGTATATGGCAACTGCCAATAATGGTAAAATATATGTTTCAGATGGCTTTACAGAAGGTACGGTAGCAGTTATTGATAGCGAAACTTTTTTGATTGAAAAACGCATTGTTGTTTTTCCATACCCCGAAAACATAAGCTTTGCGTTTGGAGAAATATTTGTAGCCTGTGGCACTTGGGGCAACGGCACTAAAATTGCCGTAATTAACCCTGAAACAAACGCACTAGAAAAGTCAATTGAAACATCAATAGGGCTTACGGATATTGCTATTGGGAAAGAGCAGTCGCTTTGGGCACTCTGCTCAGGCAATCCGCAGCAGGGAGCTGTGGCAAAAATCATACGTGTAAATACAATCTCTGGCGAAATAATATCTTCTTTCATTATTAAAAATACTGGCGATTTTATGCCCCTTCGTTTGGCGGTAAGCCCCGATAATTCCATGGCCTACTTTGCAGGGAAAGATGGCATTTACCGTACTGGTACAGATGGACAACCAGAGGATACCCCCTTAATTACAGGCAGTTATTACGGACTAGAAATAAACCCCGCAACAGGCAATATTTACACCTTTTCCGACCAAGGGTTTATTGCCAAAGGCAAAATGAGTATTTATTCTCCTAGCGGGATAGCCATTAAAACGGAAATAACTTGCGGCATTGGCCCCAACGGTGCAGTATTTAAAAATTAAGCACGTTTTTCAATCAGTACTACTGCATAGGCGGCAACGCCTTCCTCTCGCCCAACAAATCCTAGCTTTTCCGTAGTGGTGGCTTTTATCGATATATCACCTACCGGAATACCCATAGCATGAGCAAGGGTAATTTTCATATCCGGAATATAAGGCTTTACCTTAGGTCGCTCCAATACAATTGTGCTATCGATATTTCCAATTTTCCAGCCCGCTTTTTGTATAATTTCTACCGTTTTTTTTAATAAAATTTTGCTATCCACATTTTCGTAGTCCGAAGAAGTGTCAGGAAAATGATAGCCAATATCCCTCATGTTTGCTGCCCCTAAAAGGGCATCGCAAATGGCATGGATTAGCACATCGCCGTCCGAATGAGCTATGCAGCCTTGCGTATGCTCAATTTTTATGCCCCCCAAAATAAAATCTAAGCCTTGGGCAAGCACATGCACATCATAACCATTTCCTATTCTTATATTCATTAGTCTATTTTTTATGCCTTTTTCAAAATTACTGATATTATTTGTCAAAATTAAAGCATTGAATTAACTTTATATCATTTTTTCGGAAAATAAATAAATAATTATTAAAAAGCATTTTTGGATACAAAAAAAATATCTATATTTGACAAAAATCAATATTTTAACTTAAAATTTAAAAATAAACTAATTATGAGCTTTGCAAAAGTAAAAGAATACCTTACAGAATTAAGATACTCAATCGTTACAGAAGATGAAGCAGAAGAACTTTTCGTGGTGGATAACGAAGAGGAAGGCATCAAAAATATGGTAATCGACTGTGAGGCCCCAATCCTTATTATGGAGCAATTTCTTTTTGACGTAAAAGAGGGGAATGAAGATATGTTTAAAAAATTATTAATGAAAAACAGAGATATTATACATGGTGCCTTTGTTTTAGATGAAACAGGAACTAAAGTTATTTTTAGAGATACTTTGCAATTAGAAAATTTGGACTTAAATGAGCTAGAAGGTTCACTAAACTCATTATCTTTACTATTAGCAGAATATTACGAAGAAATTTTAGAATTTGCAGCTTAGAAAATGACCCCTTAATACGAAATATTAAAGCCTTCCTTGCCGAAGGCTTTTGTCTTAAAAAATAAATATTAGGCACAACACTTTTAGACCAATAACTATGAGCTATTTAGATAAACTATATCAAAAAGGAGAGCAAAAAATTAACGCACTCAAAAATAAGCTATCCAACCCAATAGATGAATTTGAACACGAATTAAAAATGCTTAGGGCAGAGTTACAAACTGGGCTTAAAGCATCGGCAAGGATAAAAGCACTCCTAATTCAGTCGGAAGGCGATATTGAATACAACACCCAAAAAGCGGAAACTTTAGGGCAAAAAGCCAGCGATACAATAAATGCCCAAGACCTAAACCCAAAAGCGGCAGAAAAAGCCGCTTTACATATGCTTGTGCTCAAAAAAAATGCACTTGCCAAAGCCGAAGTTATCAAAAATAGTATCCCTCAATTAAAAGAAGAGTCCGAAAAATTAGAGGAAGTAGTTAGCCACTTGAAGGAAAATATTAGAAAATACGAAAACGATTTAGACGATTTTAAACTCAAAGCTAAAATAAGTACCCTTTCAAAAGAGGCCAAAGAAACAGAAATTTACAGTAGCGAAAAATCAGAAACTATTGACCGGCTAGAAAAACTAAAAGAGCAAATTGAACGCTCGCAAATGGACGAAAACTTACTAGACGATAGCTACACCGAAATTGCAAGCGACGAACTGGCCGACAAAAGTATTTTTGAAGAGTTGGAAAATTTAAAGAAAAAATAATTTGGGCAAGCCAAAAGGTTACGCCTTAAAAAGGTATTAAAATGACAAAATATACATTTACAGAAAAAAAAGACACCCGCTCGGGTTTTGGCGATGGGCTTTTAGAAGCCGGAAAACGCAATGAAAACGTGGTAGCACTTTGTGCAGATTTAACTGGCTCGTTAAAAATGAATGCTTTTCAGGACGCTTTCCCAGACCGCTTTATACAAGCAGGAATTGCCGAAGCAAATATGATGGGCACAGCCGCTGGGCTTACTATTGGCGGAAAAATCCCTTTTGCAGGAACTTTTGCAGAGTTTGCCTCGGGGCGAGTTTACGACCAAGTAAGGCAATCCATTTGCTATTCTGCAAAGAATGTAAAAATTGCCGCCTCTCATGCTGGCGTTACTTTGGGCGAAGACGGGGCAACCCACCAAACAATGGAAGACTTAGCACTTATGAAAACCTTGCCCGGAATGACGGTAATTAACCCTTGCGATTATAACCAAACAAAAGCAGCAACAATTGCAGCTGCAGAATACCAAGGCCCTGTTTACTTGCGTTTTGGAAGACCAAAAGTGCCTGTATTTACACCCGAAAACCAAACATTTATAATCGGCGAAGCAGTAATGCTTTCCGAAGGTACAGATGTTTCAATTTTTGCAACAGGGCACTTAGTATGGAAAGCCTTAGAGGCTTGTGAGATTTTGGAAAGCAAAGGCATTTCAGCAGAAATAATAAATATTCATACCATAAAACCGCTCGATAAAAATGCAATTCTAGCTTCGGTAAAGAAAACAGGAGCAGTAGTTTCTGCCGAAGAACACCTAATAAATGGCGGTTTAGGCGATAGTATTGCACAGCTTCTTGCCAGAGAATTTCCTGCTCCACAAGAGTATGTAGCTATGGACGACACCTTTGGACAAAGCGGCACTTCCGACCAATTGCTTGCCGAGTACGGCATGGATGTTTCGGACATCGTTGCTGCTGCAAAAAAAGTAATTGCACGAAAATAACCCTTCTACTAAATTTTAGAGAAAAAGAGTTAAATCACTAATAATCAAATAAATAAAAAAGCAACAAGGAAATTCTTGTTGCTTTTTTCAATATAGAAACCAGTCTTCAAATTTAAAGCCTATCCTCAAACCTTATAAAAAATAAAAACCTGTTTTTCAACAGAAAAAACAGACAGTAAACTAACAATCAGACAACTAAACCTATTTTGAATCATTACAGATAAGGATTAAAAGTTTGTAGGATAATTTTTTTTTATACTTTTGGGCAAATTAAAATATCTTATACGATTATGTCAAAAATAATTCGAATAAAACGAGGGTTCGATATAAAAATGCAAGGCAAAGCAGAGCTAAACACAACACCGCTCGAAAAAGCTAAATTTTATGCCCTTAAACCGTCCGATTTTTCAGGGCTTACCCCCAAACTCTCTGTAAAGGTAGGCGATACAGTAAAGTAGGTTCTCCTCTTTTTTACGATAAATATACCCCTGAAATTCTTTTTACCTCGCCAGTAAGTGGAAAAGTTTCTGCAATTAACCGAGGGGAACGCCGAGTTATTTTAAATGTGGTTGTAGAAGCTGACGGGAAAAATGAAACCGAAACTTTCCAGAAAGCAGACCCTGCAACAATGGAAAAAGCTCATATCTTAGAAAATATTTTAAAAAGTGGCAATTGGCCACTTATAAAGCAACGCCCTTACGATATAATTGCCAACCCCAAAGATACTCCACGGGATATTTTTGTTACTGCTTTTGACTCTTCGCCACTAGCTCCGGACTATGACTTTATCTGTAAAACTGAAATGTCTGCATTTCAGGCAGGTATAACTGCTCTCTCAAAACTAACTAGCGGAAAAGTAAGGATTGGAGTAAACTCATCTTCAAGCATTTTTAGTAAAGCTTCTAATGCTGAAGTTTTTGAATTTCATGGGCCGCACCCAGCAGGGAATGTTGGGACTCAAATCAATAAAACACTCCCTATTAATAAAGGCGAAGTGGTTTGGACACTTAACGCACTAAGCGTTATTTCAATAGGTAAACTTTTTGAAACAGGCACTTATACTGCCTCTAAAACAATCGTTTTGGCAGGCTCGGAAGTTAGCCAACCTAAATACTACACTATTACAGCAGGGGCAAAAATTTCTGATATTGTAAATTCAAGACTTAAAAATGAAGACACCCAACGTATTATTTCAGGTAGTGTACTCTCTGGCGAGAAGGTAGAAGAAGACGACTTCTTAGGCTTTTACGACCACTCACTTATCGTTATCCCAGAAGGAGAAAAGCCCGAATTTATGGGTTGGATTTTACCCGGGTTCAAAAAATTTAGCCGCTCTCGTACATTTTCATCTTGGCTTTCGCCAAATAAAGAGTACAGGCTGGACGCAGGGATACATGGTGGCGAACGCCCGTTTATTGTTACAGGCTCATTTGAAAAAGTATTTCCTCTTGACATTTTGCCAATGCAACTATTAAAAGCAATAATTATAAATGACCTTGACCTTATGGAAGAACTAGGCATTTATGAAGTTGCAGAGGAAGATTTTGCACTTTGCGAAGTAGTAAGCACTTCAAAAATAGAGATACAAAAAATTGTACGAACAGGGCTCAACAATATGATAAAAGAATTTAGCTAAAATTAAAATCAATTTTAATTTAGCCTATATATATAAGGTGTAGGAAATATCAAATTACTATAATTGCAATGAAAGTATTTAGAAATTATCTTGATAAAATAAAACCCAATTTTGAAAAAGGGCAAAAGTTTGAAAAATGGATGTCTATTTTTGAAAGTTTTGAAACATTTTTTTACGTCTTAGGGCAAACTGCTCCTAAGCGTGGGGCTCATGTTAGGGACTCCATCGACTCTAAGCGGTTGATGATTATGGTTGTTTTCGCCCTTGTCCCTGCTCTGATTTTTGGCATGTGGAATACTGGCTACCAACACTTTATAATGACAGGACCACCACCAGATTTTATGGACGCTTTTATGCACGGTGCATTAAAAGTATTGCCTATAATCCTAGTTTCTTATGGGGCTGCATTAGGCGTTGAGTTCCTTTTTGTTTTCCTAAAAGGCAAAGAAATTGAAGAAGGTGTACTGGTTTCAGGCATGCTAATCCCACTCATTGTACCTGTTGATGTACCACTTTGGCAACTCGCAGTTGCTACGGCATTTGCCATACTTTTTGCAAAAGAAGTTTGTGGAGGAACAGGCATGAACATTGTAAACCCAGCACTACTAACACGTGCATTCCTATTTTTTGCTTACCCTAAAAATATGTCTGGAGATAAAATTTGGATTTCGGAGTTAAGCGAAAAACTAGCCAACAAAGCAACACTAGTTGATGGCTTTTCTGGTGCGACTCCACTTGGGCAAGTTGCTTCGGCAAAAACAGTTGAAGATTTAGCTGCATTTCATGATAAATATAGCCTTTGGGATATGTTCATGGGTTATATGCCTGGCTCCATTGGAGAAACTTCGGTACTCATGATTTTGATAGGTGCTACACTCCTACTTATTACTGGCGTTGCCAGTTGGAAAATCATGCTTTCAGGTATTTTAGGTGGCACAGTAATGGGCTTAATATTAAACTTTGTTGGTAGCGATACCAATGTATATATGCAACTGCCTTTTTACGAACACCTAATGCTTGGTGGCTTTGCCTTCGGTATTGTATTTATGGCAACTGACCCTGTAACAGGTGCTCAAACTGAAAAAGGAAAATGGATTTATGGCTTCCTTATCGGCTTTATAGCCATATTGGTTAGGGTGCTAAACCCTGCATACCCAGAAGGGGTTATGCTTGCAATCTTATTAATGAACGTTTTTTCTCCACTTATCGACCACTATGTGGTTCGTGGAAATGTAAAAAAACGCTTAAAACGGATAAAATAAGTGCTTAATTCTAAACTTTAAATTACAACGTTTAAATACTCTAAATTAAAAAATAATGGATACCAATAGTAACGTATATACCTTCATCTACTCCTCTATTCTGGTAGTTATTGTAGCGATATTACTTGCATTTACTGCCGTACAATTACAACCTTTGCAAGAGAAAAACATTAGAATCGAAAGGATGCAAAATATTTTAAAATCGGTAGGGATAATTGCAACAGTAGAAAATGCAGAACAGTTATTTAAAGATAAAGTAAAAGACGATTTTATTGTAGATTTAGCTGGCAATAAAAAAACAGGTAAAGGCTTTGATGTAAAAATGAAAACGCAAAGTAAAATTTCATTAAAAATAATGAAATTAAACCAGAAACTCCTTAAAGCTAGCGGTAAAGACAAGGAGGCACTTAGTACTAAAATTTCAAAGTTACAAAACACACTAGAACTTCCTGTTTTTATCCTAGAAAATGAAGGAAAATCCTATACTGTTATACCTCTTAGAGGAAAAGGATTATGGGGCCCTATTTGGGGCTATGTAGCACTCGAAAAAGATAAAAGTACCATTTTTGGAGCTGTTTTTGACCACAAAGGCGAAACTCCCGGATTAGGTGCAGACATTGCAAAAGAGTGGTTTCAAAAACAATTTAAAGGGAAACAATTATTTGAAGGCAAAGACCTTGTCTCAATAACAGTCTATAAAGGCGGGAAGGGAGCAGCAGCTAATAAAGGCGACTTAACCCACGGAGTAGATGCCATTTCTGGCGGAACAATCACAAGTAAAGGTTTAGAAAGCATGTTTAAATCCTCTTGGCTTTTCAATTACAAATCTTATCTAAAAAAATAATCAAATTTACCATCGAATAAAAGATACATAATAATGAGCAATAAATCACTACTAACAGGCCCAATAAACCTCAACAACCCAATTACAGTACAAGTTTTAGGGATATGTTCAGCATTGGCAGTAACTGTAAAACTAGAACCTGCAGTTGTTATGGCAATTTCAGTAACTGTTGTAACAGCATTTTCTAATGTCATCATTTCGCTCATACGAAATACAATACCATCTCGAATCAGAATCATTGTACAGCTAGTAATTATTGCAGCCCTTGTAATTTTGGTTGATCAAGTATTAAAAGCATTTGCTTACGACGTTAGCAAACAGCTCTCTGTTTTTGTAGGTCTAATCATTACCAACTGCATAATAATGGGACGGCTAGAAGCCTTCGCACTAGGTAATAAACCCTTCCCTTCCTTCCTCGATGGCGTAGGAAACGGTGCCGGTTATGGGGTCATACTTGTTATGGTTGCATTTTTCAGAGAATTATTTGGCTCAGGCTCGCTATGGGAAATACAAATTATACCAGACTCCTTTTACGAAATGGGTTACCAAAATAATGGGCTCATGATTTTACCGCCAATGGCACTTATTGTTGTAGGCGTAATTATTTGGATACAACGCTCACGTACCAAAGAACTTATCGAAGCCAACTAAACAAAATAATTAATTTAAGAAAACTAACCTTAATCTATCTAAGGACTCTAAATAAACAATACAATGGAAGATTTATTAAGCATATTTGTAAAATCAATTTTTGTTGATAATATGATTTTTGCATACTTCCTAGGCATGTGTTCATACCTAGCAGTATCCAAAACAGTAAATACTGCAACAGGGCTAGGACTAGCAGTTATTTTCGTACTCGGCATAACTGTACCTATCAACTATTTGCTCGAGAACTATATCCTTAAAAAAGGGGCTTTAGACTGGCTAATAGGGGCAGATGCCGCCAACATAGATTTAAGTTTCCTTAGCTTCATCATGTTTATTGCCGTAATTGCTTCTATGGTACAATTGGTAGAAATGATTGTCGAAAAATACGCCCCTGCACTCTACTCGCAACTCGGTAT
>CAMZKQ010000006.1 GCA_947311265.1 uncultured Chlorobiota bacterium
AAAAAATGTAAAACCCTTAAAATCAATACAGTACGCCGCAGGGACAGTTATTGGCATTACCAATAAAATTGATTTTAGCATCGAAGGCTACTACAAAACAATGACTAACCTTATCGAATACAAAGACGGAGCAGATTTCTTCTCTTTTTCAGAAGAAAACTCGGGAGTAAGAAACTGGGAATCTAAAATTTGGAGCGATGGTTTGGGCTGGTCCTACGGTGCCGAATTTTTATTAAAAGGGAGCTACAAAAAAACAGCAGGCTGGATTGGCTACACCCTCTCTTGGTCGGAAAGGCAATTTTCGCAAGTGAGTTCCGGACAAAAATTCCCCTACCGCTACGACCGCCGACACGATATAAGCATTGTTTTAACACACAAATTCTCCGACCATTTTGATATTGGTGCAGTTTGGGTATATGGTACTGGCAATGCAGTAACCCTAGCACTTGAAGAGTATATAGATGAGCCAAACAATGGCTTACACCCACCAACCCCCAATATAGACGGGAAAGGATTTACACCTACAATAGAATATATCGAACACCGTAATAATTATAGATATGCCCCCTATCATCGTTTAGATTTAAGTGCCAACCTTCATAAAGAAAAAAAATACGGTACACGCACTTGGAGCTTTGGGGTATATAATGCCTACAATCGGAAAAACCCATTTTTCCTAAATTGGGGGGTAGAATACAACGAAAAAACTGGCAATTCCGACAAAGCACTCATGCAATATAGCCTATTTCCAATTATACCTTCGGTGAGTTATAAATACAATTTTTAGTACTCCATCAATAACTTTACAGATACTTTTAAAATGGCAGACAATCAAAACGCAAATAAAAATCCGGATAAAAATGGATTTTATGGAGAATATGGCGGTGCCTACGTCCCAGAAATGCTATACCCTAACGTCAAAGAATTACAGGAACGTTACCGTGAAATAATTAGTAGTCAAGATTTCCGGCAAGAATATACAGGCTTGCTCAACCATTACTCTGGACGACCAACCCCTCTGTATTATGCCAGCCGGTTATCCGAAAAATACAACACAAAAATTTACCTTAAACGGGAAGATTTAAACCACACAGGGGCACATAAAATAAATAATGCCATTGGGCAAATGCTTGTTGCCAAGCACTTAGGAAAGACCAAAATAATTGCAGAAACCGGCGCCGGGCAACATGGCGTAGCTACGGCAACTGTGTGTGCTATGGCAGGGTTGGAATGCACCGTATATATGGGGGCAACCGATATAAAACGCCAAGCACCAAATGTAGCCCGAATGAAAATGCTTGGGGCAAAAGTAATTGCAGCAACATCAGGCAATCAGACCCTTAAAGACGCAACCAACGAAGCTATCCGAGCATGGATAAATAGTCCCGAAGACACCTACTATTTAATCGGCTCGGTGGTAGGGCCACACCCCTACCCCGACATGGTGGCACGCTTGCAAGCCATTATTAGTGCAGAAATCCGCATCCAAGTACAGCAACGCCATAGCTCCGAATTTCCTACTAGGATAATTGCTTGCGTGGGTGGAGGCAGCAATGCAGCTGGTGCATTCTATCATTTTATCGACCACAAAGCAACTGAATTAATTGCCGTTGAAGCCGCAGGTTTAGGTACTGAAACGGCTGAAACGGCAGCTTCGCTACACGTTGGGAAGATGGGTATTATACATGGATTTAAAACCTACCTTATGCAAACCGAGGACGGGCAAATTACAGAGCCATACTCCATTTCCGCAGGGCTAGATTACCCTGGAATTGGTCCTATGTTTGCAGATTTATTTGATAAAAACCGCATTACTTGCCTAGCAGTTACCGACAACGAAGCGATGGAGGCTGGCTTGGAATTGGCACGTTTGGAAGGCATTATACCTGCAATAGAATCTGCACATGCCTTGGCTGCACTCACAAAAATTGACTTTAAACCCGACGAAATGACTGTACTTAATCTTTCGGGGCGGGGCGATAAAGATTTGGATACTTATTCCAACTACCTTGATAAGAGCAATTAAAATTCACGGTATAATAACCAATAGCCGTTACATCTATACTTTACAATAGGCTACTAATCAGCAAATTAGTACATCTTAGCTAGGCATCAAAAAACGAACAATCCATTAGACCCAAACAAACATTTAAAGTAAAGTATGCGATTTTTCATTAGCTACACAATTATACCATTCCTAATTGTCAGTTTTTCTTGCTTGCAAAGCAATGCAGCTTCCGTTTCTGGCTACGTTACAGACAGCTCTGGCAGCCCATTGCCCATGGCTTCGGTATATATTAAAAATTCAACCTATGGCACCTCCTCCAATTATAAAGGCGAATACTATATCGAACTAAAAGCTGGAACTTACACCTTAGTATATAGCTTTGTGGGCTGCAAAGTCGTTGAAAAAACAATTTCAATACGGAAAAACGAACACCTAAAAATCGACGTTCAGCTAGAAGACACAGATAAATTACTAAACGAAATAGAAATTGTGGCAGACAAGCGAGATAGAGCAAAATCTATTCTGGCAAAAGCAAGGCAGCACAGGACAAGCTATCTAAAAAATATAAAAAACTATGTAGCAGATACTTACGTCAAAACTTCACTGCAAAAAGAAACCTTTAATAACGACTCCCTTAGCAAAGCCGAACGAAAAATTGCGAAAGCAAACAATATTATTATTCCAGGGGCTTATAAAAAGGAAAGCATACACCTATCGGAATATGTGGCAAAAAGCTACTATAAAAAACCAGGGAATTACAAAGAACAAATTTTAGGATTTCAAGATTTTTCTAACAAAAAAGTACACAAAGGCGGGCGGCGCTTTAGCATGAGTGCTGGGCCAGATAATGCCTACTCTCGTGAGCATCAAGATGCTAAGAATTTTGTACGTAGCAACCCATACATATTTTACTCGGGCAACAGTAAGGGAGATTTTAGTTTCTATGAAAATCTTTTAGATTTTTATTCGCTCTGTCGCCAACCACTAAAATCGCCCATAGGGATAAACTCCGGCTTAAATTACAAGTTCGATTTTATAGAGTCTTTTTACGAAAATGGAAAAAAAATCAATAAAATAAGAGTAACCCCAAGACTAAAATCCGAAGCTCTATTTTTCGGAAATATTTTTATTCAGGACAGTACATGGGCATTAGTATCCGCTAACTTATCAGTAAACAAAGCCGCTTTGCAGATGTACAAAGAGTTTAATATCGTAGTACAGTACAAAGAAATTGAGCAAGGCATTTACTTACCCAAAAACATAAAAATCAACTATACAATTAAAGATGGAAAAGCTAACATACTGGGTAACACACAGATAAAACGCACAAATTATATAGTAAATACCCCGCTAGATAAAACCATTTTTAATAACGAAATAAAAGTATATGACCCCAAAGCCTTCGACCGGGATTCTACTTATTGGAACAAGTACCGCACAACAGCACTAAAAGAAGAAGAACTAAAATTTATAACAAAAGCCGACAGTATAAAAGCATACTACACGAGCGATAAATTTTTAGACCAAAAAGACTCCTTGTTTAATGTGATTGATTTCTGGACTCCCCTTGCCGGGATTGGCTACAAAAACCACTACTTGGGCTTAGAAATGCACGTCGGCGGATTGCTAGAACAGATTGTACCATTGGGTGTTGGTGGGTATAGGCACCGTTTGCCATTTTATGTAAATAAAGAACTAAATAACCAGATGCTACTAGAAACTCGCCAGCAAATTGATTATGGTTTCAAAAACAAAGACCTTAAAGGAAAAGTAGGCGTTGGGCTTACTTACTACCCTAAAAAGTTCGTTAGAACTTTTGTAGAAGTGGGCAATTCCTACGTGTTAATTAATGATTTTGCCTCCTTCGAGCAGATTTTTAGCCGAAGTAACTACGTTAATGAAAAATCAATTAGCATCAGCCAAAAAATGGAGCTTATAAACGGTTTATATGCCGAATTTTCGGCAAAATATGCCAAGCAAATTTCCATACAAAATATTCAGTTAGCAGATTGGAGCAAGTACCTTTTTGGCAACCTAAACGAACCTATGCAGTTTGAAGACTACATAAAAAGTGAACTAAAACTAGAGTTGAGGTACAAAATCAATCAAAAATTTGTTATCAAAAAAAACAAAAAATACATCATTGGCAATAATAACCCCGAGCTATTTTTCACCTACCGAAAAGGCATACCCGGCATTTTTAACAGCGAAGTTAATTATGATTATTTAGAAGTAGGTGGTAAAATGCACCTAAAACTAGCGCGTTTTGGGGTGTCGAGCGGTAAGTTTAAATTTGGCGGATTTGCCACGAAGAAAAACTTACGGATTCTGGAATATAATTATATCCGAGGCTCTGATTTAGTCTTTTTTTCCGACCCCACTCAAACTTTTCAGGTTTTAAGTAGCCGTACTATTTTCACCAATGGGGCATTTTTTCAAGCTAATTATATCCACCATTTCGATGGTGTATTTTTAAATAAAATGCCATTAAATAATTACCTAAAATTATCACTTGCCGCAGGTGGTGGGCTACTTAGCGTGCCAGACCAAGCCTTTACTCATGCCGAAATTTTTGTGGGTATCGAACGGGTATTTCGTATAAAGAAGCAACTTCTACGCTTTGGTATCTATGCCGCAAGTGCTGCAAATTCTGAATCAATCGGTAATTTCAGATTCAAATTTGGCATTGCCCCTTGGATGTCCTATGCACAAAGGTGGGCATTTTAGGCTTTAAAGTACTGTTACAAAACCCTTTCTTACAATCATTTTATTCGCCCTATTTCTGTAAGAAATAATATAGCGAAAACTTTGCTGCTTTACTTTTTTACCATTGGGCAGAGTACCGTCCCAGCCCTGTTCTAGCGTATTGGTTTGATAAATTAAATCGCCCCAACGACTATAAATTGCCATCGTATATTCGGCAACATAGCCAGCAATGGGTCTAAATATTTTATCTTCTTCAACATTCCCATCAGGAGTAAAAGCGTTAGGAATGAGCATTATATCATCAGGAAAAAAGCAAATTTTATTAGTGTTAGAAAATAGCTTGCCCCCTTTGTAAAACTCTGCAAAATAGCACAACTTTGTAGCTTGAATGCCAGAATAAAATTGCTTTTTATAGAGTGCCTCTATATTTTCTTGAAAAGAAAAACCGCTAAACTTTCCTGCTTCCTCAAAATTATCATCGCCAGCGGAACGGTAAATAATAGAATTAGCATCAGTCTTCGCCCCATTCAGTTTTAGGGTAGCTAAGTTGGTTTCTGGCAGAAAAATGCCAGAAATTATGGGGTTAGATACTGTATCTGAATACAAAATTGCTGTTCCACATTTATTTACTGCGGCAATAAAGTAGTATCTTAATTGTGCAGAATTTTCTATTTCTACCTGAAAATCAGTATTATCAAAGCCATTTTCCAAATTTTCGGCAAGCGGAATAAAGTTTGAATTTTTAGTTCTACTTCCGTATAAAACATATTTTACTGTGGCTGGTTTTTGCTCCACTAAGCCAGTTATTGTGCGGGTTTTATCCTCTGTAATAATTGATTTTATTTCTGCAAACTTTGGTTCGTCTTGCGAAAATGTAGTAAATGTAAATTGGGAAGAAAAGAGGGTATCTAAGGCAATAATTTTTCTGCAAACATAGGTATATTCAATATTTACACTAGCATTTTTTGCTAGAAAATTATTACTTGCAAACTTAGCTGTACCAATAAATTTCAAACTTTGATTTTCAATTTCAAACACATCAATTCTCCGATTATTCTCTCCTGAAAAAGCAGTCCAGCTTAGGCGGTTGGCTTTTTGGCACAAATCAAATTCTGCGGTAAGTAGTGTGCTACTTGCAATTTCGCTTAGTGGGCTTAGCTGCATTTGGTTGCCCACATTTTTTAGCGAAACGATGCGGTAACTCTCTACCTGCTGTGCAGGTATGGCTTCGCCAAAGGTGCTAGATGTATCTTCAAAAGTAAATAAATGGCCATTGCTAATTTCGCCAACCGTAAGGAAACTATTGGGTACTACCCCCGGGAAACTACGTATTTTCCGCTTTATAACATAGCCATTCGCTTTTTCGGGAGCATTCATTTTCCAGCGAATAATTGGTTTCCCTGAAACCAAACTTACCGATACTGTAATGTCATGCGGAATTTCAGGCAACTGGGCAAAGCCAACTGCAACCGTTAGTATTAGTACAAAAAATAGGGTTATTTTTTTTTTCATTTTTGAGCCAAGTCTAAAAAGTAGCCCTGCGAGTGTTTTTGTAAAAATATTAAAAATATGTACTGAAAACCAACCAGTTACAACAATCTCAGGGCGGCTAATTACTCTTTTTTTAGTTTTCAGAGCGGACTCATTTTAAATATTAGCCTTTATACACCTCGTCTTGTGTAATGGTGGCAAGTACCCAAGAAAAGTCGCCATTGCTAATTTTTGTGTTGCAATATTCGCATTCGCCGGCTTGCCCCATGTGGTCGGCAGGTGCACCACAGTTGGGGCAAGTATCTAGGCTGGCAACTTTTGTTATCCCGCTACGGCGGATAAATGTCCAATATTCTGTAAAGGTTCTTGGCTTTTTGGCAGAGCCACCTACAATTTTTCCTGCTCTATTAACTACGTAATCTTTTGAAGAAGCATAAATTCGTACTGTTACCGCTTCGTAAAAGCGGTCAATATCAATATTTACAAATTCAACATCGTTGATAATTACATCGTCGAGTTTATTGGTAAGCCCTGCATTTTTGTAGGCTTCTATCCAGAAAGAAAATGTTTCGTAAGTTCTATCAGTCAATAAATGCCTTACACTATTTAATTTATTTTCTGACCAAGCAATGTATATTTTAAGAAAGTATTGCTGTGCAATTTCGGTAAAGAATTTACGGTACCAGTGGTCCCAATTTTCGCCAATTTTTTGCATATATTGGTTGGCACGCTGTTCCAAATTGGGTTGCCAAACCGATGGTAAATTATTGCCACGTTCTTTTGCATAATGTGCCAAACCGCTGGCTTTAAATGTTTTCTGCGAAAGTACTTTATGGTTTTTCAGAAACCATTGCATCTCGCCAGCATTAATATGCGTGCCACAGGAGGAGCAATCTCCGGCATCAGTGAAGTGTGTAGTTGCAGCACAATTGGGGCAAGATAGCTCTCGCATTTTCTGCGGTTCTTGCGAAATTACATTTCTGTTTCTGTTAAAATACCAGCGTTCTTGCACTTCGTAGCGGGTTCTTTTGCTGCCGATTACGACAGTAAAATTGGCTTCAATATCCACCGCAATTCCTATAACAGTGGGGTAAGGTTGGATTTCTGAAATGCTAATGCTCCCAATTACAATTTCTGTGATTTTTTGTTTTTTATTTACTTTTTTAGAGTTTGCTAGTTCGCCCGCTCTTAAAAAAGGGGATAAATCTTTAAATCTTGATGTCCCAAACCAGCTGTAATATTTTGTAAAAAGGGAGGCGGCAAAATCAAGGAATAGGGTTTTAGAAAAATTAGGGTCTTCGTTTTTTAAGTTTAAGATGTCATCTTCTACTTCTGACACATGGTTTTGCCGAACTTGTGGTGTTGTGGCAGAAACTACCGAATGCGAACTGTTCTTTTTTCGCTTTTGCAAATACCAGCGTACTAGTAAAATTATTATAATTAGTGGGATTGAAAATTCTGGTGGTAAAACATCAAAAATCAAATAAATAAGTAAGCCAATGTCGCCACCACCGCCACCGCCACCAGTACCTCCTCCGCCAGAGTAGGAGCTTCCGCCACCAGGCCTTGCAAAACTACTTTCTGCAAAAATGGGCAGTACTAATAGTACTACT
>CAMZKQ010000007.1 GCA_947311265.1 uncultured Chlorobiota bacterium
ATATGCACCATAACTGCCCGATGCACCTGTCCAGATTAAGTGTAATCTTCCTTTTACATTGGCACTTGTTTTGTACCAAAAGCTAAGGTCATAAGAGTCGCCCGGGGTTACAGAGAAGTCGGTTTGGTTATCAAAATCGCAGCTCGATTGCGAGCCTGAGTTTACTACTACTTTGGCACAGTAGGTGCCACCGTGTGGTGCTACGGATTCTTTGTAGATGTCGATTTGGGAGTCGCCTGTCCAGTCGGTAGGCAATTCTTGGGCGATTGCTCCGAAGCTTACAAATAATAGTAAGCTCATCATTGTTAAAAATCTTTTCATGGTAAGAAATAATTTAATGAATAAAATAGTTATAAAAAAAGCCAGCAAAATAAATTAGCTGGCTTTTAGTTAATTGCATAATCTAATGATTATTTTTTAATTAATTTTCGTGTTGCAGTATTGCCTTCAATATCTGTAACAGTAACAAAGTATAGTCCTGTGCGAAGGTTTGTAGTAGAAATAGAAGTTTGGTTAGTTTTAATTACTTCTTGCCCAATGGCATTGGTAATTGTAACGTTGGCAATATCTCCGTTTACTGTAAGTACGTCTGATACTGGGTTGGGATACATTGAGAATACTGAAGAGGCTACGGTGTTTATGCCTGTAGTTCCTGTAACTTCGATATTGTTTAAAACCCAGTTTCCGCCAGCACCGTCAATAGAAACATATTTGAATGCAATGTAAACATTTGCCTGTCCTCCTACGTTTCCTAAATCAGCAGTTGCACCTAGCAACCAATCGTAATCTCCGTATGATTGATCAACAGCAAAGCCTGTAACTTGTGTCCAAGTGGCAGCATCAAAAGAAGCACTATCGCCAGCAAAATCAGTAGATACATAAAGTTCAATATCTTGGTTTACATTGTAGCGAGCACGGTTATCAAAAGATATAGATGCCCCACTCTCTCCTACGGTTGAAAATGAAGGGCTAACTATCCATTGCGTAGTGGCATGGTCTGCTGAACCGTCCCATGCACCAGTACTTAAGTAAAACTCTCCTTGATATTCAGATACTTTCCAAATGTAAGGTTGTGTGGCATAATCAGGGCAAACAGTTGTCCATCCTGCAAAATCTCCGTCTTGGAAATTGTCTGAAAAAAGTTGTGCGTTAGCACTAAAAGCAAACAGTAGTGCTGTTGCGAATAAAAGTAAATTTCTTTTCATAATGTAAAAATTAAAAATGTTAATAAAATAAATGTTAATAATTAAACTGTTTTTTTGTGTTTTAAAATTTGCCAAATCTAGATAAAAAAATTTTAATAAACAATATGTTTTATACCATATTGTATTATTTTTCTTTTATCAAAAATAAATAGACTGGAAAGTGGTCGCTATAACCGTTCTGGAACTTGTCGAAATTGAATGTTCTCTTGGGGTAGCCTTTGTATTTTCCTTTTTTTGTAATAAGAAATTTTTTCTTACAGATTTTTGTTTTCCAAAGTTTGTAGGTACTATAATCTTTCCCGAGTAGAGATTGGGAGAGCATTAATTGGTCAAATAAACTCCAGGCATCTCTATAAGCGGTTGTACCATTCCCTTTTTTATATTTCTGCACCATAGGGTTGTATAAATCGCCTTCTTTTAGCTTTTTCTTTTTACCTTTGGCGTGCAAGTGCTTTGTTACACTATTGTTGGTGGGGTCGTCGTTAAGGTCGCCCATAACTATTATTTTGGCATTTTTATCGTCTTGGCGTATGGAGTCTATTATCGAGCGGGTAACATCGGCAGCTGCATTCCGAAGTGGTGCCGACCTTTTCTCTCCGCCTCGGCGAGATGGCCAGTGGTTGACTATAATGTGTATGGGGTCTCCATTTAAAAGCCCTGATACACAGAGTTGATCTCTGGATCTAAATTCGTCGTCGTAAGGATTTATTTCGTCGGGTACAGTAAAATGTACCGAACGGGAGTGGGTTACTTTAAAAAAGTCTTTTCTGTAAAGTAGCCCTACATCAATTCCTCGCCTATCGGGCGAGTTGTAATGCACTATGCCGTAGTTTGATTTTTCAAGTGCGGGCATTTTTATTAAATCTTCTAGCACCGTTTTATTTTCAATTTCTGAAACGCCCAATAAATAAGGTCCTCCTTTTATGTACTCATCGCCAATTTGCGAAATAACTTTAGACATTTGCCCTAATTTCTTTTGATATTTTATGCTAGTCCATTTTTTCTCCCCTGTTGGGGTGAACTCAGTATCCCTTACTCCGTCCTCGTCTATGGTGTCAAATAGGTTCTCTAAATTATAAAATCCTACACACGCTAGTTTGTAGTCTTTGCCTTTGGGTTGTGCGTTTAAGGCTTGGGAAAATAACAAGGTGGCAACCAAAAATAATGTAGTTACTATAGGTTTAATTTTAATGTATTTTTTTAGCATGATTTTAATTCGTTTATTTGCTTTAAAAACTGTATTTTTGGACACTTGTTTTTAAATTACAGTTCAAAGTTAAACTATTTTTTTAATTTTAAGTATTAAATTATTGTAAATATATCATATTTAAAAAACTACTTTTATGGTTGAAATAGTATTTAGTATTCAAATTTTGTATAAATTTGCAATCGTTTGCAGGTAAGTACCTATATTTTAAGAGTTCAAAGGAAATGACAAAAATAGCAAATCCTATATACGATGTGGTTTTTAAGTACCTAATGGCTGATAATAAAGTGGCAAAACTATTGCTATCTACGATTATTGGGCAAGAAGTAATTCACTTAGAGCTACGAGATACTGAAAAGCGTAACGATTTAGATAAATCAATAAAATACCACAGGCTAGATTTTTCGGCCAAAATTAGAACTGAAAATAAGGGGCTAAAAATTGTAATCATTGAGCTTCAAAAAATACGCCTTGCTGGCGATATTGTCCGCTTTCGCAGATACCTTGGTGAGCAGTACATGAATAAGGAAAATACTTATGAGGCTAAAAATGAAGCCGGAGATATTGAAGTAAAATCAATGCCCATTATAAGCATCTATTTTTTAGGCTACAAGTTGTATAAACGAAAATCGCCAGTTATAAAAATTGATAGAGTAGCCATAGATTTGGCCACCAACGAAAAAATTGATGAAACTACTGAATTTACAGAAAACTTAACACACAATAGCTTTATTATCCAAATCCCGTACCTAAAAGAAAGGCGAAGAAATGATATCGAAAAATTACTTTCTATTTTGACCAAAGCCATAAAGAAAATAAAAATAATCAAGTGCTAAATGTAAACGAAAATGATATTCCTGAAAAATACTCCGAAATAATAAGGCGACTAATAAAAGCAAACTCAGAACCCGAAGTACGAAGAAAAATGGACTTGGAAGATGATTTAATTGACGAGATTAGAAATAAAGATTTGGCCATTAAACGCAGAGATGAAAAACTAGAACTGCAAGAAGTAAAGATGGCTGAAAAGGACAAAGCAATTACAGAAAAGGATAAAGTAATTACAGAAAAGGATAAGATACTTATAAAACAGCAAAAAAGCATAGAAGAAACAGCAAAGTTCCTAAAATCACTTAATGTAAGTATCGAAATAATTATCGAAAAAACAGGACTTACTCGTAGCGAAATTAAAAACATTTAAATTTACATCTTATAATATACGCAACATAAAAAAATTATATTCACAAAATAAATAACATGAAGAAAATAGTACTAAGTTCCATTTTTGCATTCCTGCTCATTTTTATGGCCAATGCACAAACTGGTAACGACACAGACGCCGTAAACGATAGTATCAACCCCAATGAGGAGGCAGTAGTTTCGCTAAGCGAAGAAGATTTGGACAGCGACGGCGAAGGCGAAAACAGCGTCTCTGGAATTTTACATGGCTCACGAGATGCTTTCCTCTCGGCAGCAGCCTATACATTTGGGCCCCTAAGGTTCAGGATTAGAGGTTACGACTCCGAGTTCTCTAGCGTTTACCTCAATGGTATCCCAACCAACGATATGGAATCTGGCAGAGCCTCGTGGTTTTTATGGAGCGGACTAAACGATGTAGTGCGTAATAAATCTACCACTTTGGGCATTGCTTCTACCGATTATTCGTTTGGAAATTTGGGCGGTGTTACCGCCATTTTAGCAAAACCATCGCAACAGCGAACAGGCACTAAAATTGTATATTCTTCCTCCAACAGAAGCTACACCAACCGAACAATGGCCACACATTCTACCGGAATGATGGAGAATGGCTGGGCATTTACTGCCTCATTATCAAAACGTTGGTCGATTGAGAATACAGGGAATACAAAATTTGGCGATATGCTAGATGGCTACGTGGACGGTACTTTTTATGATTCTTATGGCTATTTTGCTGCCGCAGAAAAGAAAATCAATGCACACCATTCGGTTGCACTTACAGTTTTTGGCACTCCAAGCAAAAGGGGCAAACCGGGAGCATCTACACAGGAAGTGTACGACCTTACAGGCAACAACTACTACAACCCCAACTGGGGTTGGCAAGATGGTCGCCGTAGAAATGCAAGAATAAGAGAAACCCACAAACCAATGGGCATTTTAAACTACGATTGGACTATCAATGAAGGCTCAAGCCTCTCTTTTTCAGGATCATACACACAAGGTAAGAACACCAATACTGCACTCAACTGGTACAATGCAGTAGATCCTCGCCCAGATTATTACCGCTACCTCCCTAGCTATTTTACCGAAAATCCAGCAGCAGCTGCTCAAAGGGCAGAAGAGTTCAGAAACGGAGAACGCCAACTTAACTGGGACGCTATGTACGAAACCAATCGTAATAATATGTCCACAGAAGAAAATGTAACTATTGATGGTGTAGCCGGGAAAACAAAAACAGGCTTGCTTTCGGAATACATTATAGAAAATAGAAATATTGACGAAAAACAATACACCGGTAACCTCTTATACAGCAAGGAATTTTCCGAAAATATAAGCCTTACATCAGGACTAGAATATCGAAAATATATAGGCTCGCACTACACCACAATACGAGATTTACTGGGCGGAGAATTTATTGTGGATAGAAATAAATATGCCGAACGTGATTTCCCGGGCAACGAAGATGCTGCCCAAAACGATATTGATAACCCTAACCGAATAGTAACCGTTGGCGACCGCTTCGGCAGCGACTATGATGCTAATATACAAACGGCAAACCTTTGGGCACAAGGTAACTTTTCTTATACCAAAGTAGATTTCTTTGTCGCAGGAAAATTAATGAATACCAATTTTTGGCGAAAAGGCAACATGAGAAATGGGCTTTACCCCAACAACTCATTCGGAGATTCCGAACACCAAAAATTTACAGATTATGCTGTAAAAGCAGGAGCAACCTACAAAATTAACGGTAGAAATTATATTACTGCTAATATTTTGCGTATGACCAAAGCACCTAATTTCCGAAGTGCTTTTATTTCGGCCAGAACCCGAAACTCGGTAATTAATAACCTAAAAAGCCAAACCATACAAAGTGCAAATATTGGCTATGTACTAAGAACTCCAATAATTAAAGCCACATTTAACGCCTACTACACCACCTTTACCGACCAAGTTTGGGTACGCAGTTTTTACCATGATGCCTACCGCAACTTTGTAAACTACTCCATGTCGGGCATCAATAAAACACACCAAGGCACAGAACTAGGTATCGAAGCCAAACTAACAAGCACCCTTACCCTAAATGTTGCAGGTGCTGCCGGATTTTACAAATGGACCTCTCGACCAGTGGTTGATATTACAGTAGATAACGACTCCGAGCCGCTAGTAGAAAATGAAACCGTATATGCCAAAGGCTTTTTAGTAAGCGGCACACCACAAACTGCCGCCTCTGTTGGGCTTAATTACCGCTCCCCAAATTACTGGTTCTTAGGCATTAATGCTAATTATGCCGACGATATATACCTCTCCTTTAACCCGGCACGAAGAATGGCAGCCACCGTAGATGGTATCCCACAAGGCAGCGAAAAATACAATGCTTTCATAAACCAAGAACAAATGCCAGCCATTACTACACTCGATTTATCCATAGGAAAATCATTACGCTGGGTACACAAATATAGCCTTTCTATTAACCTTAACGTAAGCAATGTTTTAAACAACAAAACATTTATTACCGGTGGCTACGAGCAACTGCGTATCGACAACGAAAGCGACCCATCGCTTAGAGACCCTAGCAAATTTGACCCTAAATACTATTACCTTTACGGAAGAACGTACTTCTTAAACCTAAGTTTTAGATTCTAAACACAAAGTTCTACTCACAATTTTGCTTATGCAATTTTTCAAATATTAAATATAATAAATTCATAGATATGAAAAATAAAATATTAAAATACACCGCCATAGCAGCAATATTATTTGCTTTTTCGAGCTGTGTAAAAACAGAATACGACCAGCCAGAAGCAGCTGTACACTCTGTAAAGTTTACCGAAAACACAACGATTGCCGAGCTAAAAGCATTAAGCTCTGGGGCATATACCGAAATTACCGACGACCTTATTATCAAAGGCACAGTTATTTCAGACGACAAAACAGGTAATTTTTACAAAAAATTAATTTTGCAAGACAGTACCGGAGGTATAGAAATAGGCATCGACCAAAACGACCTTTACGCTACCTACCCTACTGGCGAGTGGGTATATGTAAAATGCAAAGGTTTAAAAATCGGAAAAAACCACGAAATTCCACAATTAGCCCTAGAGGTAAACGGAAATACAGGCAGGCTACCAATGGGAGCACACAAATACTTCCTATTCCGTGCCGATGGCGGAAAACCAATAGTTCCCAAAGAAATGAGCATCGACAAACTAGGCGAAAAAAACATCAACACCTTAATTAAATTAAAAAACGTTGAATTTGTAAAAGGCGACACTGCAAAAACATTTGCCGACAACGGCAGCGATGCCAATAGAAGCCTTACCGACTACTTTGAAAACACACTCATCGTAAGAACCTCCTCCTATTCCGACTTTGCAACAAGCCCAGTACCTAATGGAAACGGCACTTTTACAGGTGTCTTTAGTGTTTACAATAACGATTATCAAATATTTGTAAGAAGCCTAGACGAAATTGATATGGACGGCGATAGAATTGTAAAAAACACCATCTACTCCGAAGATTTCACAAACAATATCAATGCCTTCTCGCAACATTCAGTAGCCGGTTCAAAGCAATGGATACATAGTGCATTTGGCGGAAACACTTACGCAAAAATAACTGGATACAATGCAGGTGCACAAGAAAACTGGCTCGTTTCGCCAGCTATTGATTTAAGTGCCTACCAAAATGCCTCCATGACATTCGTACAAGGCGTTGGCTACTTCAACAGCTGGGACGACCTCACCGTATGGGTATCTGCCGACTACGATGGCACAAGCAAACCCACTGAAAGTGGTACTTGGACACAAATAACAGGCTATAACTACCCCACAACAGGAAGCGGAAACTGGTCGCAGTTTGTAAGCTCTGGAGGCATTTTACTTTCCGACTATGTCGGAAAAAATGCAGTCCACGTAGCCTTTAAATATGTCTGCGGAACAAGCAACGCTTCCACATGGGAAGTAGCATCGCTAGAAGTTTCAGGTCAAGAGTAAAAATAATTTAAAAATAAAAAGATGAATAAATTAAAAATATCAATACAACTCATTGCCTTTTCCCTTATCGGGATATTCGCATCAAGCTGTTACAATCAAGAATTTGGCGAACCAGCACTAGCCAAATACACCGTAAATACCGCTAGTTTAGGCACTGAAATTTCCATTGCCAACCTAAAAGCCATGCACCTATTTGCCGACGATAGCCTAACCTTTATAGATACTGACATCTACCTAAAAGCCACCGTTGTTGCCAACGATGAAAGCGGTAATTACTACAAAAAAATAGTATTACAGGACAGTACTGGCGGTATAGAAATAGGCGTAAATGCCACAGGACTACACAACCTCTACCAAGAAGGACAGCTAGTCTATGTAAAATGCAAAGGCTTATACCTTGGCGAATACGGCGGTGTGGTTAGTATAGGGGCTGACTACAAAGGAGCAGTAGGTAGAATTGAAGAACCTCTAATTGGCAGCTACCTCCTAAAATCTGATGGTGGCAAAAAAATTGCTCCAAAAGTAGTAACCATGTCTAATTTAAACGCCACCCTAGTAGGCACACTTATAAAGCTAGAAAACGTACAATTCCGTACCAACGAATTAGGCAACACCTTTGCAGATGGCACTTACCTATCCACCTCAGAAATTGCGTTGCAAGACTGCGATAAAAACACAGTACTTATCCGCACCAGCGGATACGCCAATTTCTCTGGCGAGAAATTACCCGAAGGCAATGGCTCACTAATAGCCGTATATAGCGAATACAGAGGTAATGCACAACTTTATGTACGACGACTAAGCGAAATAGATATGACTGGTGTTCGTTGTGGGGCTTGGTATGAAGAGGACTTTGCAAGTGGCATAGAAAATTACACCACATTTAGCATCTTAGGCGATAAGCAAGGCTGGGAAGCAGG
>CAMZKQ010000008.1 GCA_947311265.1 uncultured Chlorobiota bacterium
CCATTGCAACGGCATATACAAAAGGCTTAAAAGTTGAGCCTACTTGCCGCCGTGCTAAGCTAACATGGTCGAAGCGAAAATGCTTGTAATTTATGCCGCCAACATAGGCTTTTACGTAGCCTGTTTGGGGCTCCATGGACATGAATCCAGCCCGTAAAAAATATTTGTAGTATCTTATGGAGTCCCAGGGGGTCATTGTGGTATCAATATCGCCTTTCCAGCTAAAAACCTTCATTTTTACTGGTGTATTAAATACTTTTTGCACATAGGTGGAATCTAACTTTTTCTTTAGTTTTTTAGCTTTTAATTTCATCACACGGTAGCGTTCGCTTCGCCGCATGGTAGTGTAGTAGATTTTATCAATTTGTTTTTGTGTTAGTTTCCATGTATATGGGGCTTTTTTACTTTCTCGTTTTTTACCGTAAGAATGCCTTTTATAGAATAATGGCTGTAATTTTTTCCCCATGTGTTCTTCTACGGCCTGTTCAGCATATTTTTGCATGCGGGAGTTTATGGTCGTATAAATTTTTAGGCCATCTTGATATAAGTTGTAGGGCTGGCCGTTTGGTTTTAAGTTTTTATTGCACCAGCCATAGAGTTTATTTTCCTTCCAATCTATAGAGTCGGACAAATATCTGCGATAAGCAGGTGAGCCATATTTAGCATTTTTTGGTAGTACTGGTTTTTTCTTGGTCATAATAATTCGTAGAAATTCACGAAAATAATTAGAGCTGCCAGTACTGTGTCCCCTTACGGTATAATCCAATTGAATTGGCAATGCACGTAGGGAGTCGTATTGTTCTGTGGTTAATTTTTTGTAGCCATGTAAATCGGCTAGTTTATCTTGGAATTTTTCTATTTGCTTTAGTACTGTATTTCTTCGGCGAAGCCCATCTTTTGGGTTAAACCTAGGGTTGTAGGCAGTGGGGGCTTTTAGTAGCCCGACAATAACGGCTGCCTCTTCAATTTTTAGGGAGTCTGGGGTGGTATTAAAGAATGTTCTGGCAGCAGATTTTAGCCCATAGGCATTGCTACCAAAAAATACTGTATTTAGATACATGGCAAGGATTTCTTTTTTTGTGTAGCTACGTTCTAATTTTACAGCGGTACTCCACTCTTTAAATTTTGTAATTCCCATATGGATTTTCCGTCCTATGCCATGCCGTTTGGTGGTGTCTCTTGGGAAGAGGTTTTTAGCTAACTGCTGGGTAACAGTACTTCCCCCGCCTTGGCTATTGCCTGAAATAATGCCTTTTATCACTCTTAGTAATGCACGTGCATCAATTCCTGAGTGGGAGTAAAAGCGAATATCTTCGGTGGCCACTAAGGCATTAAGAATATTGGGGGATATTTCGGTAAATTCTACTACGGTACGGTTTTCCTTAAAAAATTTACCGATAAGCACACCATCAGAGGAATAGACTTCGGAGGCCAAATTGGCTTTAGGATTTTCTAGCTCTTGGAAGTTGGGCATAAAGCCTAATGCTCCCGTATTTATAAGTATAAATAAAATAAAAATCCCGATAAAGGGCAAGGAAAATAATATCCAAAATATTCTAATTATTCTTTTCTGCTTAATATTTGTCATTTCTACTGTACTAATTTGGGGGTGTATATAAATACAAAAGTATGAAATTTTTGCCACATTAAGTCATTTGAGCCTTTTTTTTATAAAGACAAAGCAAATTAAACTCCTAAGTAATTTGCCAAACTTCTGTTTACTAAGGAGTAAGGCATAATAAAACCAATAAGACTAATTATTCTTTACTGATATTCAGATAAATACAATTAGCCTTAAAATTTATTTTAGAGTCCAAATAAGTGGAAAGAAAACCGAACTGTATTTTTCTCCACTAGCTAAGTTCATGCACAATAAGCCCACTTCGTAGTTTAGGCTCGAACCAAGTTACTTTTGGTGGCATAATTAAGTCATTATCAGCAATATCCATAAGTTGCTCCATAGATACAGGGTATAGGGCAAAGGCGGCTTTCATTTCGCCAGCATCGACTCTTTTCTTCAGTTCTTCAAGCCCACGAATGCCACCGATAAATTCAATCCTATCGGAAGTTCTTAAATCTTTAATAGCAAGATGTGGAGCAAGAATTTCGTTGGTTAAGATGGTTACATCTAAGACCCCAACAGGGTCTTTGGGGTCAAAAGTTCCGCTTTTTGCCGTAAGTTTGTACCAATTCCCTGAGAGGTACATCGAAAATTCGTGTAAATTTTGAGGTTTAAAAATACTAGCTCCCTTTTTTTCAACATCAAAACTTTGAGCAATTTTCACTAAAAATTCATCGTCAGAATGCCCATTCAAATCTTTTACCACTCGGTTGTAATCAATTATAGTTAGCTGGCTAGCAGGGAAATTAACCGAGAGGAAAAAGTTATACTCCTCATTGCCAGTATGGTTGGGGTTATTTTTTTGCCGTTCCTCTCCTACCCTAGCCGCTGCCGCAGTACGGTGATGCCCATCGGCAACATAGACCACAGGAATTTCTTTATCAAAAATAGACTCAATTTTTGCCACCGTTTCAGGGCAAGTAATAACCCACATTTGATGCCTTACTTTGTCCTCTCCTGTAAAATCATAGCTTGGTTTTTCAGTTGTTTTTTTAGCTACAATTTCGTCGATAGACGAATTATCTTTATAAGCAAAAAATACAGGCCCTGCATTAATGTTTGCAACACGCACATGATTCATGCGGTCTTCCTCTTTATCAGGGCGAGTGAGTTCGTGCTTTTTAATGATGTTGTTTTTATAATCTTCTACCCCCGAACCACCAACTAAACCGTACTGCGTTTTGCCAAACATGGTTTGGGCATAGATATAAAATGCTGGCTGTTCTTCTTGCAACAGCCACCCTTGGGCAACCATTTTCTGAAAATTTGATTTCGCTTTTTCATACACCTCAGCCGCATGAATATCCACATCGGCAGGCAAATCAATTTCAGGTTTATTGACATGTAGAAATGTATAGGGATTGCCTTGGGCCTCTTGTTTGGCTTCCTCTGAATTTAAAACATCGTAAGGAGGTGATGCTACTTTTTGGGCTAATTCTAATTTTGGACGAAAGCCTCTAAACGGTTTTAAAATGGACATATTTTATGTTTTGAAGTTTAAAATTTAAAGATTTTAGCAAATTTAATAATTATTCGCAATTTCTTAAAATAAAAATGTGATATTTTATTTTGATTTAAAAATCAGTATGTTATATTTGCAGGCTAATAAAATACTGCCTTTTTAGAATTGTTTTTTTATCGAAAAACTATAAAAAATGACACCTTATATATAGGCAACAGAAAAAATTGAAAAAATGATTAAGATAACTTTCCCGGACGGTAATATAAAAGAATTTGAAAAAGGAACAACTGGTTTTCAGATTGCACAAAGCATCAGTAGTCGCTTGGCAAAAGAAGCCCTCTCGGTTGCTGTCAATGGCGAAACTTGGGACTTAATGCGACCTATTAATACAGATGCAAATTTTGCCATCTACAAATGGGAAAACGAACAAGGCAAAGATGCGTTTTGGCATTCCTCGGCACACTTACTTGCAGAAACATTAGAGTTTTTTTACCCTGGGGTAAAACTGGGCATAGGCCCCTCAATAGACCGTGGCTTTTATTATGATATTGATTTGCCCGAAGGGAAAACGATTTCTGAAACTGATTTTTCTAAAATCGAAAAAAAATATTTAGAACTGGCACGCTTAAAAAATAAATTTACTAGAGAAGCTATTTCTAAGCAAGATGCACTCGCCTTCTTCAAGGCAAAAGACGATGAGTACAAAGTAGAATTGATTACCGACTTGGAAGACGGCACAATCACCTTATATAAGCAAGGCAATTTTACCGACCTTTGCCGAGGGCCACATTTGCCAGATACGAGCAATATCAAAGCTATAAAATTAATGAATATTGCAGGGGCATACTGGCGTGGCGACGAAAAGCGAAAGCAACTTACCCGAGTGTATGCCATCTCTTTCCCAAAACAAAAAATGCTTACCGAATACCTCGTACTTTTAGAAGAAGCAAAAAAACGAGACCATCGGAAAATAGGCAAAGAGTTAGAACTGTTTACATTTTCCAAGCGAGTAGGTGCTGGCTTGCCGCTTTGGCTACCCAAAGGGGCGATGCTCCGAGAGCGTTTAGAAAATTTCCTGAAAAAGGTACAAATGGAATATGGCTATGAGCCAGTAATTACACCACACATAGGGCTAAAAGAACTTTGGGAAACATCAGGGCATTATGCCAAATATGGTGCGGATTCGTTTCAGCCAATAAATACACCTGCCGAGGGCGAAGAGTTTTTGCTAAAACCGATGAACTGCCCGCACCATTGCGAAATTTACAAAAGTAAACCTCGTTCGTACAAAGATTTGCCTGTTCGCTATGCCGAATTTGGTACAGTCTATCGTTACGAGCAAAGTGGCGAGTTGCACGGACTTACCCGTGTTAGAGGATTTACGCAGGACGATGCACATATTTTTTGCAGACCTGACCAGCTTAAGGAAGAGTTTTTAAAAGTAATTGACATTGTACTTTATATTTTTAAAACTCTAGATTTTGAAAACTTTACGACACAAATATCGCTTCGGGACCCAGATAACAACGATAAATATATTGGCTCGGACCAGAACTGGGAAAAGGCAGAAAGTGCAATAATTAATGCCGTAGAAGAAAAAGGGCTAAAAACGGTTGTAGAATATGGCGAAGCTGCATTTTATGGGCCTAAGCTTGATTTTATGGTAAAAGATGCCCTTGGCAGAAGCTGGCAACTGGGTACAATTCAAGTGGATTACAACCTCCCCGAGCGGTTTGAATTAGAGTATATAGGGTCTGATAATCAGAAACATAGACCAGTAATGATTCATCGAGCTCCTTTTGGTTCTATGGAACGATTTATTGCCGTACTTATAGAACATACTGCAGGGAAATTCCCCCTTTGGCTTACGCCAGAACAAGCCGTAATTCTACCGATTAGCGAAAAATACAACGAATATTCAAAAAAAGTTTCAGATGTCCTTAAAAAATACGATATTCGCAGCGTGGTAGATAATCGTAATGAGAAAATAGGTCGGAAAATTAGAGATAATGAACTAAAAAGAATACCATTTCTACTAATTGTTGGCGAGAAAGAAACGGCTGATGGCACTATTTCAGTACGAAAACAAGGCGATGGCGACAAAGGTGTGATGAGTATTGAGGAGTTTGCCCATTTTTTAAATGCTACTGTTGAACAAGAATTATCAAAATAAAAAAATAGAAAAATACAAAAATTAAGGATTTAAAATCCATAGCTTAATAAAACTAATTACTAACTAACGAGGAGGACCTAACAATAGCAAGACGTAAAAAGAATATCAGACACCGCAAGCCGGATTTAAAATGGAGTTTTAAGACCAACGAAGAAATCAGAGACCGTTCTGTGAGAGTTGTTGGCGAGAATATCGAACCTAAGGTTTATGATATTAGAGATGCACTTAAATTAGCCGAAGAGCAAAACCTAGATTTGGTTTTAATTTCGCCTAATGCTAAACCTCCTGTTTGCAAGATTGTAGATTTTCAAAAATTTATCTACCATCAGAAAAAGAAACAAAAAGAACTAAAATCGAAACAGGTAAAGGTGGTTATCAAAGAAATACGCTTTGGTCCAAATACCGATACCCACGATTTTGAATTTAAACTAAAGCATGCCAGAGGCTTCTTGGAAGAGGGGGCAAAAGTAAAAGCATTTGTGTTTTTTAGAGGGCGTTCAATTGTGCATAAGGAAAAAGGAGAAATTTTGTTACTTAAATTTGCTCAGGCTTGCGACGACTTAGGCAAGGTAGAACAAATGCCTAAATTAGAAGGCAAAAGAATGACCATGTTCTTAGCTCCACTTAAAGTAAAATAGAATAGCACTAGTGCTAAATAAAATATATTGTGAGAATATCTTATTACTAATTTTTGATTAAGATACTTTTATTTTAATCGAATTATTTTTAACTCTTAAATTTAGAATAATGCCAAAAATGAAAACCCATTGCGGTGCTAAAAAAAGATTTAAACTGACAGGTACAGGGAAAATCAAAAGAAAGCACGCATACAAAAGTCATATATTGACTAAGAAATCAAAGAAACGTAAGCGTAACCTTACTTATTCTACCATCGTACACAAAACCGATATGAATAACGTAAAGCAAATGCTTGCAATGAAATAAATTTTATTTTATTTCCGGGAAATTCCCAACCAATTATTACCCGGTTTAAAAACCAGAGAAGGAGTTTAAAGTTTCTGTCCTTTCAGAACACTTTTTTTCAAAAATTAATTACAGGAAACCAGCCAATAAGAACTTTTTACAAGTCGCTGTTTTTCAAAAAACTTTAATAATATGCCACGTTCCGTAAATGTAGTAGCTGCACGAAAAAGACGCAAAAAAATAATGAAAGCTACCAGAGGTTACTTCGGAAGAAGATCTAACGTTTGGACGGTTGCAAAAAACGCCTACGATAAAGGGCTTCAATATGCGTACCGAGATAGAAAAAACAAAAAGAGAAACTTTAGAAGACTTTGGATACAAAGAATCAATGCCGGCGTACGTTTGTACGATATGTCTTACTCTAAATTCATGGGAGCTATCCATAAAAAAGGGATTGAACTTAACCGAAAAGTATTGGCTGACTTAGCAATGAATCACCCTGATGCTTTTGAGGCCATAGTAAAAGCCGTAAAGTAATTTTATAAACTCACAATATACTAAAGAGGGAAGTTGATACTTCCCTTTTTTATTTCTTATCGGAAAATTAAGCACCTTGATATGAAAATTGCCATTGTAGGATACGGAAAAATGGGCAAGACCATTGAGCAAATTGCCATCAGTAGAGGGCATGAAATACTAATCACTTTTGACCAAAATTTGCCACTAAGTGCCGAGAAATTAAAAGGGGCTGATGTTGCTATTGAGTTTTCTCGCCCAGAAGTTGCCGTTGCTAATTTTTTAATTTGCTCTAAGGCAGCTGTGCCTGTTGTAGCAGGAACAACAGGCTGGCTAGCTGATTGGGATAGGGTAAAAGAGGTTTGCAAAACCTCTAAGGGTACTTTTTTTTATGCCTCAAATTTCAGCTTGGGCGTAAATTTATTTTTCAAACTCAATAAGCAGCTTGCTAAATTGATGAAAAATTTTGATGACTATGCCATAAGCCTCTCCGAAACGCATCATACAGAAAAACTAGACGCTCCCAGTGGTACTGCAATTTCGCTTGCCGAACAAATTATTGAACAAAACCATAAATTTAATGGCTGGACAAAAGAGCAGGAAGCCACTAAAAAAATTCCTATAAAATCTTTAAGAAAAGTTAATGTACCTGGTACGCACACTATAAAATATAATTCCGACGTTGATTATATTGAAATTACCCATACTGCAAAAAGCCGTGAGGGCTTTGCGTTGGGGGCAGTTTTAGCGGCTGAGTTTATCCAAAATAATTCGGGCTGGTTGGGTATGGAGGACTTGTTGAAATTATAAGTATGAAAAATTTAATTCTTGTTTGTTTCTTAATCCTTCAGTCGCTATATATCTTTTCGCAAACAAGCGAAATAGTTGTTAGAGTAAAGGGAGTAAGTTCAAATAAAGGCTATATAAATATTGCAATTTTCGATAATCAAAAGCACTTTTTAAAGTACGAAAAAGCCTATAAAACAGCCTACCTTAAATCGCAAAAACAACTCGTTTATATCTTTAAAAATATCCCGCAAGGGGAATATGCAATAACGGTGTATCACGATATAAATGCCAATAAAAAGCTAGATAGAAATTTCATCGGCTTTCCTGCCGAAGATTATGGCTTTGCCAATAGCCACTCTACCCCTTTTGGGCGACCCGTTTTTGACGATTATAGCTTCAATCTTAAAAGTCATCATCAATTAACTTTTAGCATTAATTTAAAATAAGTATTTTTACGCAATTAAAAATAAAAAACACCTCAATGGAAGCAGAAAAAAAACAAAGTTTTCTTAAACATAAGTACTTCAAATTTGGCTTTTGGTCATTAACACTAGTCGGGTTTATTATATGGACCGGCAATTTTTGGTTATTGCTACTAGCCCCAATTATGTTTGATTTTTATGTGTCTAAAAAAGTAAATTGGACATTTTGGAAAAAGCGAAACCAAGAAAAGAAAAGTGCACTGGTGGAATGGGTAGATGCCATTATTTTTGCAGTAATTGCAGCTACAATTATCCGCATATTTTTTATCGAAGCCTATACTATCCCAACTTCTTCTATGGAAAAAGATTTGCTTGTGGGCGATTACCTTTTTGTAAGCAAATTTAACTATGGCCCTAAAATGCCTAATACCCCTATTGCCTTTCCATTTGTGCACCATACTATGCCAACAACTGCCCACACCCCCTCTTTTATAGAGTGGCCAAGCTGGAAATACCATAGGCTTGCAGGTTTTCAGGAAGTAAAAAACTTAGATGTTGTTGTATTTAATTTTCCTGCTGGCGATACGGTCGTGGCAAACATGCAAGCCGCTAGCTACTACAGTATTGCCAGAGGTAGGGCAAGGGCTTTGTACAATGCCAATGGCTCAAAAGGAAAAATGAGCGACTATATTGCTATCGCAAAAAATGAAATAAAGAAGAATAACGAAATACTTGTTCGCCCAGTTGATAAAAGAGAAAATTACATAAAACGTTGCATTGGTATCCACGGAGATAGCTTGCAAGTTATTGATGGTGTGGTATTTGTAAATGGAAAAACGCAACGAGACTTGAAGAATATGCAATATAAATATGCCATAAAAACCAGTGGGACTATCCGAAAAAAACGCTTGCAACAGCTCGGGATAAGTAACGAAGATTTAGATGCCGCCATGCGAAGTCGAGAGCCAGATGGCTCATTGGTTTTGCCACTTACAGCAAAAAATGTAGATATTCTAAAATTGAATAAAAAAATACTTTCAGTAAAAAGAATCATTGCCCCAGCCGGAGAGCGTGCCCCGGAGATTTTTCCACACCATAAAAATTACAACTGGAATGTCGATAATTTTGGTCCTATTTATATCCCTGAAAAAGGGAAAACAGTAAAACTAACGACAGAAAATTTGCCACTTTACCACCGAGTAATTGAAACTTACGAAGCCAATAAACTAGAAGTTAGAGGCAATGAAATTTTAATAAACGGAAAAGTTAGCACAGAATATACCTTTAAAATGGATTACTATTTTATGATGGGCGATAGCCGCCATAATTCTGCCGACTCTAGATATTGGGGCTTTGTTCCAGAAGACCATGTTGTAGGGAAAGCCCTATTTATATGGTTTTCTACCGATAAAGATGCCTCACTATTTTCAGGCGGGATTCGTTGGAATAGGATTTTTAATACAATTAAGTAAAATGAAGAGAAAAATAGCAATTTGGGGAAGCAGTTTAGCTGTTTCCCTTTTTTTTATATTTATGATAAAGTACTTTCTTGCAGATATTTTTATAATTCCGAACCAGAACAAAAAAAGCAGAGTTTTGGTTGCCAAATATGCTACTATAGAAAGAGGCAACCTAATTATTTTTAAAAAGAATGATAGCTTATTTTCGGCAAGAGTAGTGGCACTAGCAGGGGATACTGTCTTTAATTTCGGAGGAGAAATTAACTGCTCTTCTGCTTATCGGCTTTCTAAGCACCTTGTTGCGGAGTACCAAGTAAGGCAACTTTCAGCTTTCGCTGATACGGTTTTGAGCAATCAAATAAAAAATAGGCTATGGAAAATAGAGCAACTTAGCAAAGCACAGGCCGATTCTGTTTCAGCCCAAAGCTGGATATGCCCACTCAATAAAAAAAACTTGAATGAAACAACCGTTATAAAAGAAAACCATTTTTTTGTTTTAAACGATAAACAGGCTATAAAAGAGGATTCAAGGCGTTTTGATGCAATCAATAAAAGTGAAATAATTGGAAAAATCATTTTTAATTTGAATTAATTGGGTTAAAATTTGTACTTCCCTTTATAAAGTTTATTTTTGTAACAACTGCTTTAAAAATTGTAAAATAATTCATAACTATATCAATACTTAGAGGCCTGAATGAAGTTAAAATTGAAAATACACGGCAAACTACTTTTCTCCGTTCTTGGTTTCGCATTGGTAATATATGTGGTAGCACTAGGCTACCTTTTGCTCGAAATACGCTCCTCGGCAGAGGAGAGTGCAACAAAATTAACCAATGCTACTGCTGCCGGATTAGCTGCCCAAACCCAAGCAGAGCTAACTTCCCACATTAATATTGCCCGAAGTTTAAAGCACACACTTTATAAATATCCAGAAATGGACGACCAAGTTAGAGACGAGGCTTTTAAGCCCATTCTAAAAGAATTATTATTGAATAACCCTAGTTTTATTGCCGTTTGGTACAATTGGGAACTGCAAGCAATAAATAAAAATTACAAAAAAAATCATGGACGAGTGAGGAGTGTTTATTATCGCCAAGGGGGGCGACTTGGTACTAGGGTCGATACATTAAACTTACGTTCGGATAGCGTTGCCTCTACTTACTACTCCTTAAAACTAAACCCGAGAGAACTTATTACCGACCCCTATACAGATAACTACACAGCAGACCCTGCTAACGATACCAGAATGACATCGGTGGTTGTACCAATTATGATTAACCAAAAATTTGCTGGGCTTGTAGGTATTGATATTGCACTAGATAAATTTCAGGACTATACAAATAGGACAAAGCCCTATAAAAATACTAGGGCTTACTTGGTGTCAAACAGTGGAGTACTTGTGGCATTAAATGATACAAAATTTCTAAATAAGCCAATTGATGCCATATTCCCTCCCAATAATACGACCGAAATTCTCAAAGAAAAGATAAAAAAAGGAGAACAGTTTTCTTTCTTTTCAGAAGAGAATAAGAACAAAACATACACCATTTTTCAGCCCCTTGTAATCGGGAACTCGCAAACCCCTTGGTCTATAGGTATGGTGGTACCAGTAAATGAAATAATGAAAGACGTTAGAAAATCATTTTATTTTTCGCTCGTTGTTTCCCTTCTTGGTTTATTGCTGATGATAATTGTTGTTACTCGAATTTCGAGAAAATTAACTGGCCCTATAAAAAGAACTACTGCCGTTATTCAAGGCTTGACAAAGGGAGATATTAGCGAGTCTAAAAAAATGCCTATCCGTTCTTTTGATGAAATTTCAGAAATAAGAAAATCGGTAAACTCCTTAATTGACAGCTTGAATACCACCGCACAGTTTGCCGATGAAATAGGAAAAGGGAATTTAGAATCTGTATATAAACCATTGAGTGATAATGATTTACTTGGAAACTCACTCCTGCAAATGCGTAAGAGCTTAAAACTTGCAGCTGAAGAGGACCGCAAAAGAAAGGCCGCTGATGCACTTACCAACTGGGCAACAACAGGGGCTGCAAAATTTGCAGATATTCTCCGAAAAAATACGGATAATTTGAATGAATTTGCATACTCTATCATTAGTAGCTTGTCCAAATATATAGACGTTAACCAAGGCGGTGTTTTTCTGATTAATGATAATGACGAAAATAATAAATTTATAGAACTTGCTGCTAGTTACGCTTTTGACCGCAGAAAAATGCTAAAAAAAAGAATCTCACTAGGGGTGGGTTTAGTCGGGCGTTGCATCTTAGAGAAAGAAACAATTTACATGACAAACCTTCCGCAGGAATACATAAATATTACTTCGGGAATGGGCGAAGAAAACCCAAGCCAGTTATTACTCGTTCCACTTCAGGTAAACGATGTTATTTTTGGGGCAATTGAACTCGCCTCTTTTAAACCGATTGAACAGCATGTTATTGATTTTGTAGAGCTTATTGGCGAAAGCATTGCTTCAACCATTGCAACGGTAAAAATAAATATTAAAACCGCACAGCTACTCGAAGATACAAAACTAAAGTCCGAAGAAATGGCCTCACAGGAAGAGGAAATACGCCAAAATATGGAGGAAATGCAGTCTTCACAAGAAGAACTAAAGGCAAATGTTGAAGTTTTAACTGATGATATGAATGCCATAAAATCTGTCTCTTTACTTGTAGAATATGATTTAGATGGGCGTATTACCGATATTACTGACCGCTTTTTACGCCTTTTGGGCAAAACAAAAGAAGATGTTGTTGGTAAATTTCAAGGTAGCTTTAGTACCATTCCGCAAGACATTGATTACTTTAATAGTTTTTGGGACCAGCTAAGGGCAGGCGTTATAAAAAGTTACGAGCAAACTATTATTGTAAACGGAAAGGAACAGCTTATTGCAGGCAAATATGTGCCAGTAAAAGATGCCGATGGTTTTACCTATAAAGTTATAAGTGTTTCTTACTTAAAGAGTGAATTATAGCTACCCATTTTCAAATAAAAAAGTAAGTAACTGCTCAGCCATTTTTGAAGGGCTTGTCTTTTGAGCAGTATTGGCTTCTATATTAGCAAGTTGTCCCTGCACCTTTTTATTATTAAGTAACCGCTCTGCTAATTCAGAATGAATTATTTTATAAACTCTATTTTTCTCTTGTTGCATTCTATTAGAGATAAAATAACCATTAGCTTTTGTCAGCTTTTCATACTCAAAAATCATGTTTACAACAGCAGCCACCCCATTTCCTGTTAGTGAGGAAATGGACTTAGTTTGCGTAAGCCAGCCTGACACAGCAGGTGGAAAAAGGTGAATTGCTCCTTTATATTCAATTTCTGCCGCCTTAGCTTTTAGGATATTTTTACCGTCCGCTTTATTTATAATTAGTGCATCTGCCATTTCCATAATGCCCCGTTTTATGCCTTGAAGCTCATCGCCAGCCCCTGCAATCATTAGCAGCAGGAAAAAATCAGTCATCTCATGTACCTCAATTTCCGACTGCCCCACCCCGACTGTTTCGACAATAATAATATCAAAACCAGCCGCTTCGCATAAAATAATAGCTTCCGCAGTTTTGTTAGCCACGCCACCCAAAGACCCTGCCGATGGCGATGGCCTTATAAAGGCCAATTTATTTGTACTCAACTTTTCCATTCGAGTTTTATCACCCAAAATGCTTCCGCCAGAACGTGTGCTAGAGGGGTCAATAGCAAGTACTGCAACCCGCTTTCCTGAGCTGGTTAAGAGTGTACCAAAATGCTCAATAAAAGTACTCTTTCCTGCACCAGGCACGCCTGTAATTCCTATTCTTAACGATTTTCCAGAAAATTGGTAGCAGGATTCAACCAACTGTGTGGCTAATTTTTTGTGAGCGTCTAATGCACTTTCAATCAAAGTTATGCCCTGCCCAAGTGCGGTAATATTGCCATCAAGAATTGATTTTTTTAATTTTAAAATATCAATTTGTTTCTTTTTTTTTCGGAAATTTTGCAAGGCATTTTTATTGATAAGCTCTGGCTTATCAACGCCTTTATTTACAGTTAATGCTGATGTTTTTTTTTTCAAAGCAATCTATTTATGCTCAATTTTTGTTTTATCATCTAATTCAAAAGTAATAGCATGCCTCACTTTTGAGTCTAAAATTGCAATCTTTAATACTTCGCTAGCCGTATCTGCATAATGAAATGTGAGCCCTTTTAGGTAGGTATCTTTAATCTCCTCAATGTCTTTTTTATTTTCTATGGATAGGATAATTTGCTTAATATTAGCCCGCTTGGCGGCTAGTATTTTTTCTTTTATCCCGCCCACGGGAAGGACTTTTCCTCGTAAAGTAATTTCGCCAGTCATTGCCAAATTAGCCCGTACCTTTTTCTGTGTATATACC
>CAMZKQ010000009.1 GCA_947311265.1 uncultured Chlorobiota bacterium
TAAAGCCTTTTAGCAAAGCGGGGTAGCTCGACCACCAATTGGGGTACACAAAAACAAGATGGTCGGCTTTTGCAATTAAAGTTTGTACTTTCTCTAAATCTGGTTCGAGCTTTAGCCTAGTGTCATAGCCATCTCTGAGTACTGCATCAAAGTCTAACTCTCTTAGGTTAAGCAAAGTAACCTCATTAGTTGTTTTTTTGCTCCCTCGAAATATTTTTTTGCTAAAGCAGCACAGAAGCTCGCAGGGTTGGGGTGTGCATTAAGCACAAGTATATTTTTTGCCATTTATTTTATAATGAGTTTGCCTATTGTAGAATGGGGTTTAAAACAGGACTTAATAATTCCTTTAATTCTGAATATTTAAAAAATACTTCATCAGAACCATTGGCATAACTAGTAATCTCATAAGGGTTATACAGGAAAGAGATACCAGCTTGGGTAATATAAAAATTTTGGGGCATAGGTAGTGGATTTTGCACAAAACTTATTTTCATATCTTGGTCTGTAAACTCCCTATTTTTTTGAATTTTTTTATAAATCATCGCTGAAAGTTTGGCTTCTGCCCCGGCGATAAAAATATCTGTCAATTCTAATTTTTTCTTATTTTTAACATCAATCACAATATAACTGCTAGAATACGCCCCATGTGCCCCCCCCTCAAAAGCAGAATAATGAACGGCATACGATAAAAATCCATCATGATTATAGGCAATATCGGCAATGTAAGATTGCTCCCAGCCCATGGCTGAAACATTTTCGTTCTCCTCCTTTTTGTAATACTCAATAAAATTGCTTTTAAAGTTTTTTATATAATTTTTAAAATTACTAGGCATTTCTTGCTTTGGAAAATGCAACTTTCCAATCAACTTTCTAATCTCTGGTTCATCCTCTTTGGGGATATAGAAGCTCTGAAAATCTGTTGCTCCACCCTGCTCACTTGTGTATTTTTCGTTTACTTGGTAGTAGTTAAATTTTAGGCTCGTGCTGTAATTTTCGCTAAGTTCAAAGGGTATTTCCTTAGCTGTTTTTTTTGATTTCCATGTGCCTGAAAATGTGCCGCTGTTGTAGCGTCCTGAAAATGTGCCATTATCGCCCCCAAGTTCTTTTAGGGTAAACGAGCCATTGTCGTTAATTTTACCATGCAGGCTAATAAAGGCTGATTTTTCGGCATTGTAATAAGCCCCTTGTAATTTATTTTTTCCGGTACAGGTGATGTCCATAACCAAGTCTAAACTTGGTTTTAACAGCCCTACAAAGTGTTTGTAAAACTGTTCCGTAAGCACAGCATCAACCCCTTCTTTTATAGGGGTTTTTATTTCCTCTTTCACTTTCGTGATAGGTTTTACATCTACGATTTTTGTAGTATCTTCGCCTTTTTTTTCAGCCTTCTCCTGCCCTTCTTCTGCACAAGCAGAAAACAAGATAAGTAAGAGAATTAAGATGTTTATTTTTTTCATCGCAGTTCTATTTTTTTATAATATGCTTGTAACTAGCACTTAGTGCTTGTTTTTACAATCTATCACTAGTTGTTTCATGCTTTTAATAATGGTGTCCTCAATCATGCCTTTAAAAAGGCGTGCAGCAAGGGGTAGGCGACCATTAATTTCGAGTTTATCTTCTTTTACGCAAATCGTTCCTTCTACATTGAAATTTGAGATACGGAACGAAAATTTAGAGTCGTAGCCTGTCCAGATTTGTGTTACATGTGATATTCTCCCTTTATGTTGCTCTTTTAGTTGGTCTAAAAGTTTTTTTGAGCATTCTAGCATTTTGTCTTTTGGGTTAGTATGGTTTACTGATAGTTGCATTTTTTATTTTATTTTATGATTTGATTTATCGCTTACGACTTCCCATTTTAAGAGGGTTGGCGGTGTGTAGTTTTTCATTTTATCGAGCAAATCATTTATAGAATTACTGACTAAAAGCATTTGTTGGTATTCTTTTTTCAGGAAGTCTTTTTCTACCATTTTGGCTATCATTTCTATTAAGTCGTTGTAATAGCCATTTACATTTAGTAGCCCAACGGGCTTTGTATGGAGGCTTAACGAGCCCCAAGTAAGGATTTCAAAGAGTTCTTCTAGCGTACCAAATCCGCCCGGGAGCGTAATTACTGCATCGGAGCGTTCGTGTAGTTTTGTTTTTCGTTCTTGCATGGTTTTAGTTAGGATTAGCTCCGAAATATTGGGGTGAGCTAGCTCTTTTTTGGCCAAAAACTCGGGCAAAATTCCAATTACTTTTCCATTTTTGCTTAATGCCCCGTTGGCTACTGCTCCCATTAATCCTACTTTTGCTCCGCCATATAGTAGCTCAATATTTTTGGTGGCTAGTGTTTCTCCTAGCAAAAAAGCGTTTTTTTCAAAGGCTATATCTGTTCCAAAACTAGAGCCACAAAATACGGCAATTTTATCTAACTTTTGCTTTTTTTTGTTCATTATTTAATTTACTTTTTCCGACTAAAAAATAATTTTACTCTATTGGCAGAGAGGTACATTACTGGCACGACCACTAGTGTAAGGAAGGTGGCAAAAATCAGACCGAAAATAACTGTCCATGCCATTGGCCCCCAGAAGTCGGCATTGTCGCCCCCGAAGTAGATGTTGGGTTTAAATTCGCTTAGCATTGCCCCGAAGTCTATATTCATGCCTACTGCCATAGGGAGTAGCCCTAGCACGGTGGTTATTGCGGTGAGCAATACCGGACGTAGTCTGGTTTTCCCAGAATTTACTATAGAGTTTATTATTTGGTCTAGTGGTAGGTTTTCATCGGGCTCTAAGCCTAGTTCTTCTTTTCGCTGGCTTTTTAGGTAGTCGATATAATCTATCAGTACGATGGCATTATTTACGACTACTCCGGCGAGGGAGATGATGCCTATGCCAGTCATTATTACTACAAAGTCCATTTTAAAAGTGCCTAGCCCACCAAATACGCCTATGGTACTGAATAGTACGCTGGCCAAAATAATGAATGGTTTGACTATGGAGTTGAATTGGGTAACCATTATTATAAGGATTAGTGATACGGCAATTGCCATAGCTTTCATTAGGAATGCGGAGGCTTCTGCTTGTTCTTTTTGCTGTCCTGTCATGTCTATTTTGTAGCCATCTGGCATTTTGTAGTTTTTTAGTATGGCTTTTATTTTGTTGTTTATTTCTGTGGGGTTATAGCCTTCTACAACGTTGGAGGCTATGGTTATTACTCTTGTGTTGTTGATTCTTTTTATTTGGCTAAATGATGTTTCGTACTGGAAGTCTGCGACGGCCGAGATGGGTATATGTACAAATTTACCGCTGGTGTTTCTGAATGTAATAATTTGGTTCATAAGTGTGCTAATGTTGTTTCTGTACTTTTTGGCAAGTTGTATTTGGATAGGGTATTTATCTTCGCCGACTTTAAAATCGGTAACTTCTTTACCAAATAGTGAGGTGCGTATTGTGCTTGCAATTTGCCCTGTGGATAGGCCGAAACGGCGTGCTTGCTCTCTTTTTATATGCACCGAAAGTTCGGGTTTTCCAAGGTCGGTATCTATCATTAGCCCTTCTATGCCTTCGATATTTTCTTGGTTTACGGTATGTATTATGGAGTCGCTTAAGGTTAGTAGGCGTGTAAAATCATTACCAGAAAGTTCTATATTTATAGCTTTCCCTGTTGGCGGGCCCATTTTATTTTTGCTTACAGAAAATATAATTCCGGGTATTTTTCCGAGCAGTTCGGAGGTAATTGTTTGCTGTAGTTTTTGTGTATTTTTGCCTTCTCTAAATTCGTAATCTACAAAATTGATTGTTGTTACTGCTTTGGTTGGGGTGTTACCTATGGGGGTTTCGTTTTCTCCTACTGCCCCTTTGCCCATAGTGGTAAGTACAGATTCTACAATGCTTCTGTAGTTTTTATCGTCTATTATTTTATTTATTTTGGCTTCTACAATTTGTAGGATTGAGTCGGTAGCGGTAATGTCTGCTCCTACTGGGAGTTCTGTTTTTACCATTAGGTATTTGGGCTGGTTTACAGGGAATAAATCTACTGTTGGTTTACTACTGAAGTAAAAAATTATTGTAACTATCATTAATGCAAAAGTACCAATGAGTATAACTGTAGGTTTTAATCCAGCCATGGCAAATTTCAGTAATTTTAAGTACCAATCTTCCATTTTTACCAGTAAGACGTTCTGAAACCAGACTGATATATTGTAAAATATGAGGTAATTAAGTAAGGTTACAATGGCAATAATGACTAATAAATTGGCCAATGTAAATTGTCTTGTAATGTAAAACAGTAGAGCTAATGTGCATGTAATTCCTACAATAATATATACTTTTTTTGCTTTGGGGCGGCTTTCTGTTTTTCCGCCAAAAGCGAGCATAAGTACAGGTATAATGACTAGCGCTACAAATAGCGATGAGCTTAAAATAACGATGAGTGTAATGGGTAGGTATTTCATAAAATTGCCTATCATTCCTGGCCAAAAAATTAGCGGAATGAAGGCTGCAAGTGTGGTGGCTGTGGAGGCAATAATTGGCCAAGCAATTTCGCCAACAGCATATTTTATGGCATCGAAAAGTGTATGCCCTTGCGATGTAAAGCGGTAAATATTTTCTACGGCAACTATACCATTATCCACAAGCATACCTAGGGCAAGTATAGAGCCAAATAGCACCATCATATTGATGGTGTAGCCCATAAGGCTGAGTATCAGGTAGGAAATAAACATGGACATAGGGATTGCCATGCCTACAAGTACTGCATTTCGTGTGCCTAAGAAAAAGAAGAGTACCCACATTACAAACAGTACGCCCATTATGATGCTATTCTCTAAGTTAGCTATCATTTTTCTTACTTTGTCCGACTGGTCGTTGGTGATATTTATTTCTAGATTTTTGGGTAGGATATGGTCGGCTTTTGCTTTGGCAAGTACTGCCATAATTTTGTCGGTACCAGAGAGTAAGTTTTGCCCTGATTTTTTTATAATTTGCAAGGAGACTACAGGGTCGTTGTTTAGGCGTGCAAGGCTCATTGCATCTTTAAATCCATTAATAACTTTTCCGTTTTCGAGTACATCTCGCATATAAATAATATTTCCATTTTTGCTTTTTACAATAATGTTTTCAATTTCTTGGATATTTTTAAATTCGCCAGAGGTTTTTACCGAGCGGCGTGTTTTCCCTATCAGTAGGTCGCCTCCGGATACCGATACGTTTTCAAATTTTATTGCATTTTCTATATCCTTGAAGCTCAAGTTAAAAGCGTCCATTTTATCTTTATCCAGATTAAGGCGAATGAGTTTATCTTCCACCCCTTTTATATTGGCTTTTGATATTTCTGGGATAGCCTCAATTTCGTCCTCCAAGTACTCGGCATATACTTTTAGTTCTTCTATGGAGTAATCGCCCGATAGGTTTACATTTATAATTGGAAATTCTGACACGTCCATTTCAATAACCATTGGGTCAAAAGGCAAATCGTCTGGCAGTTCATTTTTAGCTTTATCAACGGCATCTTTTATGTCTTGTACTGCTTTTTTTACATCAATATCGGAGTTGAATTCCACGAGCATATCCGAGTTATCCTGCGATGAGGTGCTGCTCATTTTTTTGAGCCCTTTAATGGTGTAAATTTCTTTTTCCAGTGGGCGAGTAACTAGGTTTTCTACATCTGACGGCGAATTTCCGGGGTAAACTGTTTTCACAATAACTTTGGGTAGCGTAATTTCAGGGAACATTTCCTTGGGCATATTTATATAGCTAAGTACCCCTGCGATAAATAATCCTGCCATAAGCAAATAAACCGTATTACGGTTTTTTAGAGCTGCCGTAGTGAGTGCAAATTCTCTTTTTATTATTTTATTTTCCATTGTTATTTTTCAATTATTTTTCTTAGGCTTTTTTTAAAGTTTGATTTTAGCCCCTTGGCTAACTAGGTTGTACCCTTGGGTTATCACCTTATCGCCTTCTTTAAGGCCTTCAATAATAATCACCTCTGTATCAATAGGAAAGCCTGTTTTCACATATACTTTTTTAGCTTTTGAATCTTCTACAATATAGACGTACTCCCCTGTCCTATCACTTTTTACAACAATTGCTGGCACGGTTATATGCTTATTTTGGTAATCCGTAAGCTGGATATTGGCCACCATATTTGGTTTTATTTCCCTGCCGGGATTTGCCATTTTAAGCTCCACTTTAAATGTACGGTTGGCTGGGTTTATTACGTTTCCTGTGCGAGTAATCCTTGTTTTTATTTTTTTTTCGGGCAAGGAAGGAAAACTAAGGCTTACCTCTGCTCCTTTTTTTATATAAGGCAAATAGTTCTCCGATACGTCGGCCTCTATTTTCATTTGGCTAAGGTTTACAAACTGTATAAGCATTCGCCCAGGGGAGGCTAGCTCGCCAGCTTGCCCATAAATTTCATCAACAATCCCGGCAAACGGAGCTCGTACTTGCGACATGGCAAGTTGTGCATTTAGCGTTTTTAGTTTTGCCTCCAAACTTTCTTTTTGATTTTTTGCTTTCAAAAAATCAATTTCTTTGCCCACTTTTTGGGTGTTCCAAAGCAAATCTTGTTTTTTATAAAGGATAGTAGCTAGTTCTAATGCACTTTTTACTTCGCCAATGCCACTACGGATAACGGCAGAATTGAGCGAAATAAGTAATGTGCCACGCTGTACAAATTGCCCTTCGCTAACATATACTTTTTTTATCTGCCCATTCATTTCCGAGCTTATAAATGCCGATTTTTCAGCAATAGCTTTCCCTGTAGCAGTAAATGTATGTGCCACTTGATGTGTCGAAACTTGCCGTATGTTTACCAAGACTGCCTTTTCCTGCACCAGAGTTTTAGCATTTTTTGTATCACCAGCCTCTTCACTCCCTCCACAGGAAGAGAATAATATTGCTGTCGCAATGAATATAAATATTATTTTTTTCACTTTTTTATATGTTTAATTTTTATTTATAGTATTGGCTAAAGCCGTTTTTATTTTATTTTTTTGCCCGAGCTATAATTGCTTTCTCTTTTAATATCAATTTCTTAGTACATGACAATTTTATCGAATACTTATTTTTTATAATTATTATGATTTTGCAGATAAAAAAATCATAAATTATCATAACAGTCATAGTAATCAGTATTCTATTTTTGTTACCTTAAAAA
>CAMZKQ010000010.1 GCA_947311265.1 uncultured Chlorobiota bacterium
CTGCTATGCTTTTTTTATTTTCGTTTTGGAGCATATATAATGCACCCAGTGCATAATGAATGATGTACTGGTTGGGCATTTTTTTATTTTTTAATGCTTTTTTTAACTTTTTAATAAGGCTTTTTATTTCGGTCTGATTTTTTTTTGGATATTGAGAATATACCATATCATCAATATCCTCAATAGAAAGCATAGTTAGAGTCGCCAAATTATAGCAACGAATAAGTAAGTAAGTAAGTTGTATTGTACTATTTTTAGGATATTTATGAGCTGCTTTTTTTATATATTGCAGCTCAAATAATTCATCTGTGGGGGTGTCATTTAGGTAGATGTCCATTTGCCCCTTAGATTTTGAGCTTACTTTTTGATACATATCAATAAGGGAAATATAGAAGTAAAAAACATCTGTTTCAGGAAACTTTTTAATGCCTTGTAGGCATTGCGATTTGGCTTCTTGGAACCTCCCTTGGCGGAGGTACAAAATTACAAGGGAGGCATAGCTTAGTTCGTCGTCAGGAAATTGGGATTGAATGTTTAAATATAAACTCTCCGCCTCATTGCTCCGCTGGAATTCGGCAAGCATTTGGGCTTGTAATTGTGGGTATTTAATAGAGTCGGGGTATTTAATAACGGCTTCTTCGCAGTTGGTATAAGAGCGATTCATGTACTCTTCGTACTGCGTCATATTTCCTAAATTAGCATAAGCCTGAGCAATTTTATAATTTTGCTTAGCATCATCGGGAGTAAATTTAAGGTCTTTTTTTAGCTTGTCTATATCTTCTTTAGTAGTGCGAGTGGCATTGGTCTTACTTTTTTGTTGCACCCTTACATCATTACTTTCAAAATTAAAACTAAAAGCAGGTGCTGCACCAATGCAGCGTGGCGTGCTAGATTGTAAAAAAAACGTTGCTTTTTTATCCACTTTAACAATTAATTGATTAGCATAGGGCAACTCTTGGGCAAAGCAGAAGGACGAAAAATATAGAAATAATAGTGTAAAGTATATTTGAGTTTTCATAAGCTAATCTAAATTTAAGAAATGAAAGTTTTGATGAATATACAATTAAATGTACAAAAATCAAACCACGCCTCTAATTTTTGCACTAGTAATGCCAGAAAAATAGGTTTTTTATTACGATAGTATTTCTAAAATAATAGACTTGAAACTATACAGAAACCCAAATAAAGGTGAAAAATAGAATGATTTTTGATAAAAACTTTCAATTCAACTTTACTTTTTCTATTTTTGAGAAAATCTATAAAAAATATATTAAAGTATGAATAAAACGCTAAAAGTAGGCATCGTAAAAGAAACCAAAAATCCGCCAGATAGGCGAGTTGCAGTAACCCCAAAAGGAGCAAAAGAAATTATGGAGAATTACGATAATGTAGAGTTAGTTGTCCAAGCCAGTAATATTAGGGCTTTTTCGGACGACGAGTACCGAAAAGCAGGGGCCACTGTGGTAGATGATGTTTCAGATTGTGATATTTTAATTGGCGTAAAAGAAGTTGAAATAGACGAACTTAAAGCTAATAAAAAGTACCTCTTTTTTTCGCATACGGCAAAACAACAGGAGTATAACCGCCTGCTTTTACAAGCCCTTTTAGAAAAAAACATAACACTAATAGACCATGAGTACCTGACTGATGATAAAGGAGTTAGGCTTGCCGCTTTTGGGCATTGGGCTGGCGTTGTTGGGGCATACAATGGCATTAGAGCATTCGGTAAACGCACCGCTAGTTTTGAACTCCCCCGAGCAATAGATAGCAAGGATACTAAAACCATATACGAAGAGCTTAAAAAAATAGCATTACCCCCTGTTAAAATTCTTCTTTCTGGCGGCGGGAGAGTGGCAGGAGGAGCAGAGCAAACTCTGCAAGCCCTTGGATTAAAGAAAGTTAACATAGAAGATTTTTTAACTGAAAATTTTGAAGAGGCCGTTTATTCGCAACTAGCACCATGCCATTATGTAGAGCATGCCAAAGGAGAGCCATATAACAATACCCATTTTTTTGCCCACCCAAAAGACTACAAATCTACCTTTTTTAAGTACACCAAAGTTACCGATATATATATTGCTTGCCATTTCTGGGACGATAATTCGCCCAAGTTTATTACCAATGAAGAGATACAAAATCCTGAATTTAAAATCGCTGTAATAGCCGATGTTAGTTGCGATATTGCCGACCCTATTGCCTCTACAATTAGACCTTCGGCAATTGACGACCCATTTTATGGCTTCGATAAAAAAACGTTGAAAGAAACTGCCCCTTTTGCCCCCAATGCAATAACCGTAATGGCAGTAGATAACCTTCCGGGAGAAGTGCCAAGAGATGCCTCAAAAGATTTTGGCAGAAAGTTACTCGATAATGTTTTTCCTGCCCTTTTTGGTAAAGGACAGCCTGAAATAATAGAACGAGCATCAATCACCAAAGCAGGAAAACTGGGGCGCTATTTTAAGTACCTACAACATTTTGCAGAGGGCAAGTAGCTGGCTCTTAATAGCTCATTTCTTACTGATAAACAAAGGATTGAGCTATTTAAGTACTAATAAGGCATTGGCACAATAGGTTTAAGAATAGAACTTTAAATTTAGTGTAATGATTTATTTTTTAATTACTTGATTTTTAATGATTTAAATACTATTTTAGGATTTATTTTATTTTTATTGAAAAATAGTTGAAAAATAGCAAGATTTTTGTAATTTTAAACTTTTAAACATTACACTAAATCAAGTATATTTTACTTTCAAATTAAAGCTATCGTTTTATTACAAAATATAAGGAAAGCCCTAATTATTTCGGTAATTCTACTTTGCTATGCGGTAAATGTTTCTGCCCAAACGGCAGCAGAAAAAAGATTACAATGGATTTTTAATATCTCCCATGGCACCCAGTGGCTTAGCGAGGATACAATAAAAACGTTTAAATTAGGCATTTTTGGAGGCAACTCAATATACAAAGAAGCGGTGCGTTTTGCTAAAACTCACAAATTAAAAAAGAGGACAGTGGAAGTTATCCGCTTTAAGCGGGTAAAAGATATTACTTACACCCAAATTCTATTTGTAACAAATGCCGAAAATTATTACATCGAAGCCATATATAACAAAATAAAAGGAGAGAATATACTGCTTTTTACCGAGCAAGTTTCAGAAAAAGAGTTTACGGTAATTAATTTCTTGTCGGAGCAGGAAAAGAAAAAACACTTTGAAATTAATACCAAAAATACTGCCAACCAAGAGCTGATACTCTCTAATATGCTACTAAAAATAGGGGGGAGCGAAAAAGATTTGAGAAACCTAACCACACAAACTGAAAGAAAACTGAAAGAAAAAGCCGCTAAATTAGAAGCCAAAAAAGCAGAGCTTGCAGTATTGGCAAAAGAATTAAAGGATAAGGAGAAAAAAATTATTTTGCAACAAAAAGAAATTGATGCAAAACAAAATTTGCTAGAGGGCAAAGAAGAGGAATTAAAATTACAACAAGCCAGTTTAGACTCAATGAAAGTTCAGTTAAGCCAGCAAAAGCAGGTACTAGAACAAAGCCTTTTTATACTGGCAGAAAAAGAGAAAATTATCAATGACCAAAAAGAGGCTTTTGAAGAGCAAAAAAGACAGAAAGAAAAAATAGAAGCCTCAAACGCATTAGCAGATAAAGAACTCAAAGAAAAACAAGCGAAAATTAAAGAAATTGATGAGCGGCTAAACGAATCTAACGATACAGTAGAAACACAAAAAGGAGTCATTTATGTTTTTGCAGCTTTTGTGCTTATTATTTTAGTTTTAATCGCTTTTTCTGTACGTGCTAACCAAAAGAAAAAACAAGCAAACTTGCTTTTAAACAAGCAAAAAGATGCCCTTCATAAGCAAAAAGAGGAAATTGAAGCACAGACCGTACAATTAGAATCTGTAAACACAGAGCTTGAAAAACTCTCTATTGTGGCTAGCAAAACAGATAATGCCGTTACAATAATGGATGCAGAGGGCAATTTTGAATGGATAAATGCAGGCTATACCCGCCTATTTGGCTACACTCTACAACTCCTCACCCAAGAGCTCGACGAGAATATAAAAAATATTAGTGGTAACGACAAAATTAGAAATATAGTAAACAACTGTATCAAAAATAAAGAAACCGTTTTTTACGAAAACAAATCTGTAACCCGTTCAGGGAAAGGAGTTTGGGTGCAAACTACGCTCACTCCAATTCTTGATGAAAATGAGCAAGTTATAAAACTCGTTTCTATTGATACAGATATTAGCAAACAAAAAGAAGCAGAAGAAGAAATACGCCAGCAAAGTGAGGAGCTTATTGCACAAAAAGACGAGCTTAAGCAACAGAATAAAGAAATTGAAGAGCAACACTCAAGCATTCAATCCAGTATTCGCTATGCTAAAAGTATCCAAAACTCAATACTCCCTATACACGACAATATAAACCAGTTTGTAAACTCGTTTATACTATTTATGCCCAAAGATATTGTTTCTGGCGATTTCTATTGGTTCGCTCACCTGCCTGCAAAAGATGGCTATACCGAAAAAATATTCCTTGCAGCGGTCGATTGTACAGGGCATGGCGTGCCAGGTGCATTCATGAGCCTTATAGGCAACCGGCTTTTAAACGAAATTGTAATGGAGAAAAAGGTGGTAGCCCCTCGCCAAATCTTAGAGCATCTAGACAAAGGCGTTATAAAAGCACTTCGCCAGCAAATTCGAGACAATAACGACGGTATGGACGTGTGCCTAATACGCATTGAGTTCTGTAAAGATGGCAAACAAAGGCTTAAATTCTCAGGAGCAAAACGCCCTTTATTTTACCATAAAAAAGGAGAAACAGAAATCCGAATACTTAATGCAGACCGAAAATCAATAGGTGGAACACAAATTAAACGCTCCAATGTTCAATTTACCGACCAAGAAGTTGAACTTGAATTTGGCGACAAATTTTGGCTCTCCACAGATGGTCTGATTGACCAAAACAATAAAGAAAGGAAACGATTTGGAACGCCTCGTTTTATAAAACTACTGAATGAGATTGCAAATAAAAGCCTACAAGAGCAAGAAAATGAATTTATAAAAAGCCTTATTACTTACCAAGGTAGTGAAAACCAAAGAGATGATATAACCGTAATTGGGATAGAAATAAAGGAACATAAAAATTCATAAAAAACTCTAAAAAAGCTCTTCCCTTAAAAATTTAGCCGTATGGCTAGTTTTGTGTTTACTCACCTTCTCGGGCGTACCAGTACAAAGGATTTTTCCGCCACCAACACCACCTTCTGGACCAATATCAATAATATAATCAGCCGTTTTTATGACATCAAGATTATGCTCAATAACCAAAACCGTATTGCCCCTATTGACCAAGCGTTCCAGAACACTAAGCAACATTCTAATGTCCTCAAAATGAAGCCCAGTTGTAGGTTCGTCTAAAATATAAAATGTTTTTCCAGTATCTTTTTTTGCTAATTCTGCCGCCAGTTTTACCCGCTGGCTTTCGCCACCAGAAAGCGTTGTAGATTGCTGCCCAAGCGTAACATAACCAAGCCCAACATCATTAAGTGCTTGCACTTTCATGCGAATTTTAGGGATATTCTCAAAAAAACTAAGGCTCTCTTCAATAATCATTTGCAGAATATCATTAATAGATTTCCCTTTATAACGCACCTCCAAAGTTTCCCTGTTGTAACGCTTCCCACGGCAATCCTCGCACTCCACATATACGTCGGGCAAAAAATTCATTTCAATAGTTCTTAAACCTGCCCGTTTGCAGGTTTCGCAACGCCCACCTTTAACATTAAACGAAAATCGCCCCAGCTTGTAGCCCCTAATTTTAGACTCTGGCAAATTAGCAAACAGCTTACGAATATCATCAAACATTTTTGTATAAGTAGCCGGGTTCGAGCGGGGTGTTCGCCCTATGGGCGATTGGTTTACTTCAATCACTTTATCAATAAAATCAAGCCCTTCCACCTTTTTAAAAGGGTGCGGAGTTTGCACCGAATTATAAAAATGCCGATTCAAAATCGGGTACAAAGTTCCCGTTATCAAGCTCGACTTGCCACTGCCAGAAACACCAGTAACACCAATAAGCACGCCCAGCGGAAACTCTACATTTACATTTTTCAGGTTATTACCAGATGCCCCTTTAATCACTAACTTTTCGCCCGAGCCTTTGCGTCTTTTCTTTGGGATTTCAATTTTTAGCCGCCCATCAAGGTATTTTGCCGTCATACTATCCGAAGCCAAAACAGCCTTTGGCGTGCCTTCTGCAATAACTTCGCCGCCATGTTTTCCTGCCCCAGGCCCCATATCTATCAGGTGGTCGGCAGCCAACATCATGTCCTTATCATGCTCCACCACAATTACCGAGTTGCCCGTATCCCGTAACTGCATAAGCGAATTTATAAGCCGTTGGTTATCGCGCTGGTGCAGGCCAATACTAGGCTCATCTAAAATATACAATACGTTTACCAATTTAGACCCAATTTGCGAAGCAAGGCGTATGCGCTGGCTTTCGCCACCAGACAAGCTTCTAGAACTTCGGTTTAGGGTGAGGTAACTTAGCCCAACATCTAGCAAAAATTGTATCCTTACTTTTAGCTCTTTTAGTATTTCCTCTGCTATAATTTGCTGATTACCATCTACCTTATCATTTGCAGTGCTAATAAATTTATGGAGGCTATTTATATCTAAGTTGGCTAATTCGGTAATATTTTTTTCTGCAAAGCGAAAATAACTGGCTTCTTTTTTAAGCCGCTTGCCTTGGCAAACTGGGCAGGTTTTATCTTTTAGAAAATTTTTAGCGTTTGATTTTGGATTTTTTCGTCCGTTGGATTGCCGTTCTAAAATGGTAAAAATACCATCAAAAGTAAGCTGCAAATTAGAGGCTACTCCCAAAGGCGAATTTTCGATTTTAAAAGTTTCTTCCGAGCCAAAGAGGATAATGTTTAGTGCCTGGTCGTTAATCTTGTTTACAGGTGTGTTTAGAGTAAATCCATACTTTTTCCCAATGGCTTCAATTTGCCAAAAAATGAGTCCATTTTTGTATTCTCCCAAAGGGGCAATGCCCCCTTTTTTGATGGTTAATTGGGGGTTTGGGAAAAACTTATTGCGGTCGATTTCTTTTACCGTGCCGAGCCCCTTGCAGTTGCTGCATGCCCCTTGTGGGGAATTGAACGAGAATGAATTTGGTGCTGGCTCATCGTAGGAGATGCCACTTGTAGGGCACATTAATTTACGGCTAAAATAACGCAACTCTTGTGTATCGGCATCCATTGCCACCATTACACCTTTGCCATGTTTCATTGCAGTATTTAGTGAGTTTTTAAGGCGGGTTTCATCTTTTGGGTTTACTTTGAGCTTGTCTATAACAATTTCGATATTATGGGTTTTATACCGATTGAGTTTCATACCTTGCGTAATCTCTTTAATTTCGCCATTTATCCGCACATTTAAAAAGCCTTTTTTTCGGATACTTATAAAAAGTTCCTTATAATGCCCTTTCCTACTTTTTACGATTGGAGCAAGTAAAATTGTTTTTTTTTTGGAGAAGTTTTTAAGGATTAGTGCTAAAATTTGCTCATCAGTATAGCGTACCATTTTTTCGCCTGTTTGGTAGGAAAAAGCCGTCCCGGCACGGGCAAATAGCAGACGCAAAAAATCGTATATTTCGGTAGTTGTCCCTACGGTAGAGCGGGGGTTACGGTTGGTGGTTTTCTGCTCGATAGAAATTACAGGACTTAGCCCTGTGATGCTGTCAGCATCTGGGCGTTCTAGGTTACCCAAAAATTGGCGGGCATAGGCCGAAAATGTTTCGATATAGCGGCGTTGACCTTCGGCATAAATGGTGTCGAATGCCAACGATGATTTTCCGCTACCACTAAGCCCTGTAATGACAGTAACTTTATTGCGAGGAATTTCAACAGTTATATTTTTGAGGTTGTGAACTCGTGTGCCTGTAACAACTATTTTGTGCTGCATTTATAATTTTTTGAAGGGGTCAAAGAGAAAAATCGCAAGCTACAAAAATACAAATAAATTTCATTCAAAAAAAGTAAGGACTGCTCTAATGTTTTAAAAATATAAAAATCCTAAAACCAGAATTGTAACTACCCCATATAATATAGTCAGCGGTGTGCCTACTCGCAAGAAATCTCTAAACCTGTAGCCACCAGGGCCATAAATCATCAAGTTGGTTTGGTAGCCAATGGGGGTCATAAAATTGGCTGCAGCGGCAAATGCAACGACCAAAATAAAGGGCAAAGGGGCTGCTCCCAGTTCTATTGCTAAACTTAACGATACAGGAAAGACAACTGCAACGGCTGCTTTATTGGTAATAAATGCAGCCAAAAGTGAGGTGATTAAATAGATGCCTGCCAGGATACCAACGCTTCCCATTGGTTTAAATACAGACATAATTGCTCCGGCAAACATATCGGCAACCCCAGTTTTTATCATTGCAGTACCGAGTGCCAACGATAGGGCAATTATTATTCCGAGTTCATAATCAACGCTTTTTGCTAGCTGTTTTGGGTTTGCAATTTTTAGTAATATTATACTGGTAATCAGTACCATAAGCCCATTGAAAAGTTGTATTATACCCAGTATCGAAAATAAAATAACGGCTATGGTGCCGGCGACTAAAAAAATAGTTTTTCCTACTCCAATACGATGAATTTCTTTAAGGCGGGAGATTAAATAAAAGTCCTGCGAATTTGCCATTCGTTCAGGAAAATAAGTCCCCGTAAGTAGCAAAATTGAGTCGCCTGGCACTAAGCGTACCGAGCCAAGTTTGCCCGATAGGGTTTCACCGTTTCGGTGAATTGCAATTGCAGTACCATCGTACTTTGCTCTAAAATTAATCTCTTTTAATGTTTTTCGGATAAAAGAAGAGTTGTGGGAAACCACAATTTCTAATACTTCGGTATCCTTTTTTCGGGCAAACATGCCTACCGATGGAATCTCAAAATCGCTACTAGAATCGACCAAATCGACCACAGAACTAGAGTTGCCTGTAAAAAGTAAGATGTCTTCTTCTTGTAAAATTGTATCGTTTGGGGCGGAGGTGATTATAATATCCTGACGGATTACATCTGCAAGAAAAAGCCCGTCTAAATTTCGTAAATTGGCTTCTTTTATAGATTTTCCAATTATGCTACTGTTTTTTGTTATTCTGGCTTCGACAATATACTGTTTTTGGTTGCCCGAAAATTTTTCGATAATGCCTTTGCGTTCAGGCAATAACCGCCGCCCAATGGTTAGCATGTAGATTGTGCCTATAATAATCATGGGAACGCCTACGGGCAGGAAATCAAAAATTCCCAAAGGTTTAAGGTGGGGGATAATTAATTGGTCGGTAACTAAACCATTGACAATCAGGTTTGTAGATGTTCCTATGAGTGTAGCACAGCCGCCCAATATTGCTGCAAAAGAAAGGGGGATTAATAATTTTGAGGCCATTTTTCCGTTCCGCCTGCTCCATGAATGGACGTAAGGAATGAGTAGGGCGACCAGTGGGGTGTTGTTTAAAAAGCCTGAAAGTGGGGCTACAACAAGCATCATTCTTGCCATAAAGCCCTTTTCGGATTTTGCGGATTTGAAAATCCAATCGAAAAAAATATCTAAAACAGAGGTTTGCCGGTAAACATCACCCAAAAGGAGGAGCATTATTATTACTGCAATTTGTTCGTTGGCAAAGCCCGCTAGTATCTCCGAAGGTGTTAGTACTTGGCTTACACCCAGTACTATAACAACTATCATAAAGGCTAGTGCAGGGCCTATAAATTCTTTGTAAAGTGCAATTACAAGGAAAACTAGTGTGGCAATGACTATTATTTGGTCAAAATTAGGCAAGTTTTTTATTTTTTTTGATATTCAATTTCAATTCTTCTATTTTTTGCTCTTCCCTCTTGGGTATCATTGCTTTGTAATGGGTTCTTATGCCCTTTTCCGCTACTAAATACCCTGTCGGGATTTATTCCTCGCCTTACTAGATAGTCTTTTATGGCTTGGGCACGCTCGGTAGAAAGGTGTTTGTTGTATCTGGCAGAGCCAATATTATCGGTATAGCCAGTTATTTTTAGTTTTAGCATAGGGTTTCTTACGAGGTAGTTTATCACCTTATTGAGCTCGGCAAATGAGGAGGAGAATAATTTGTCGCTATTGCTGCCAAATTTGATGTTTTGTAAAACAATAGGTGCTTCCCAAAGCTCGGCTGGTACTTCATTGCCTCCTGTATTATTAGTTATATTTTCAAACCTTTGGCTGAGTTTCTCCATTTTGCCTTCCAGTTTTTTTATTCTGCCCTCGTGGTTGTTCAAACTTCGGTTCACTTTTTTTCTCAATTGCCTAAAATCTTCTCTTAATTTTTCGGTTTCAATTTTATTGATTTCGAGTAATTCATTGGCATAGGCTGGCGGAAATATAGTTTTGAAATCTTGCTTTAAGCCTCTTCTTATCAGGAAGCCAACACTTATTTCGTGCGTTCCGCCCGAATTGGAAATTATTGAGTTGTTGGCGTTTCGGTATTCATAATTAAGCACAATATTATCGGTTAAAGCACAACCTGCCGATATGCCAAAACTGGCAGCACTGGCTACTGAAATGCCTGTCCACACTCGTTTTTTATATTTTATTGTACTACCAAAATGCCACACTAAACTTTCTGGGATATGCAGCCCAGTTTGCAAAAATACTTGTGGCTCTATGCTTAGTGTTTTGTTTATTTGATAAAAATAACTGGCATGAATTATAATACTACGCTGGGAGTAGAGGAAATTTTGTTCCAAAATTTCAGGAATTACAATGCCCAAAGAAATTTTTTTATATAAAAAAAGGCTACTAAACCCTGCCCCAGCAGAATTGAAAATAAGGGCTTCTTTGTTGAGCAAAAAAGGGTC
>CAMZKQ010000011.1 GCA_947311265.1 uncultured Chlorobiota bacterium
ATAAATTAATAATTATTTATTATAGTTTAGATTTTAAGTCTGCTTTGGGTGAATCTAAAATATGCAGTAGAAAAAAAATTGCCTACGATTTAGACCTTGTTATCCTATGAAAAAAAAATCACTTTTACTTGTTGCCCTTTTTTTGGGCACATTAGTAAAATCTCAAACAACAGAAGTTTTTAAGCCTTATGGCAAACCTTTGGCTACAATATATTCCTACTACCGTTTTGATATGACTAATGGCACAACGCAAAAAAGCAAGTTTGATATTTACCGTGCCTATTTGGGCTACAAATATAATTTCAGTAAAACCATCTCCACAAAAATTGTGCTCGACGTTGGCAAAGGCAAAGTTAGCTCCTACTCTGCCTACCTAAAAAATGCACAGCTGAATTGGCAAATGCACAAACGTGTAAAATTAACTTTTGGTATGATGGGGCTTACCCAACACAAGCATCAGGAGAAATTTTATGGCTACAGGTACATTTTAAAAACAATCCAAGATGATAAAGGACTAAGCACTAGTGCCGCTTTGGGGGTAAGTTTACATATTTTGCTACACGAAAAGCTTAAATTAGATGTTTTTATGCTTAATGCCGAAGGCTATAAAAATCCACAAAATAAATTTGAGGAACACCGTTACGGTGCAACGCTTTCGACAAACCCAACAGAGCAATTGCAACTAATGGTCTATTACAATCTAATCCCTAGCGAACAGTACATATTGGTTGGTAATGCCTCACCTTTTTTAAAAAATGTTTTAGTTTCAAACGTTTCTGTTTTTGCAGGCTATAAGCTTACTGATAATTTTAGAATTGGAGCAGAATATAATTTTATGAATAATGCAATAAAATACAGTACGGTTTACAACGGTGCTCAACTGACAGGCATTTCAGCATTCTCCACCTTTTCTTTTTCTGATAAATGGGAACTGTTTCTAAGGTTTGATTATCTAAACTCAAATACATTCAAAGGCTTTGGCTACAGCTGGAATTTTGAGAATGATGGTAATTTATATATGAGTGGTGTGCAATATTCGCTAATAAAGGGCGTAAAAATGGCTGCAAATTACCGCTACTACAAGTATCAGGCTAAAGATATAAATTCTAACTCTATGATTTACCTTAATTTTGAATATAAATTTTAGCAAGGTTTAAAGCTAAAATATATTTATTTTGTATTCTGCCTCTAAGTTAGTTGTAAACTTTTCTTGCTTCCCGTTTTTAAAAGTGCGGAGTTCAAAATCATTGCCGTCGAAAACCGCAAAGGTAAAGTTTACAATCCAATCGCCAATGTTTATAAATTTGGCATGCTCGTTTAAACCTAAAATCATAGGGAAATGCCGGTGCCCAAAAACCTGAAAATCGTAGTGTTGCCTCTCTAGTTGCTGCTTTGCAAACTGAATAATATTTTCTTTACCCTCCCCCATATATTTATACGATTTTTCTTTCTTCCGGCTACTTTGCGACCATCGCTCGGCTAAGCCGAAAGCAAAATTGGGGTAAAAACGAGATAAGCACCACTGTAGAAAGCGGTTAGCAAAGACCTTTTTTAATAACTTATACCCCTTATCTCCGGGGCCTAACCCGTCGCCATGAGCCGCAAAAATAGTTTTCCCATTTCGGGAGAAAATTAATTCTTCGGTGTGTAATTTTACACCCAACTCGGTGGGTAGATAATCTCGCATCCATAAATCGTGGTTGCCTGTAAAAAAATGGACTGGGATTCCGCTATCCGCAATTTCTGCAATTTTACCTAAAAAACGGATATACCCTCTGGGGGCAACCCGTTTATATTCCCACCAAAAATCAAAAATATCGCCCACAAAATAAATTTCATGAGCGTCTATTTTTATTTCATCAAGTAGTTTTACTAGAAGCTTCTCTCTGACAAGGCTTTTTTCATGGTTGGGCAAGCCCAAATGAATGTCCGAAAGGAAATATATTTTTTTATTTTTTTGCACTTTTTATTTTACAGGGGTTACTGTGTATCCCTTTTCTCGGAGCAGATTAATCACCCCTTTATCCCCCATAAGGTGGGCTGCACCAACTGCAATAAAGCTACTGTTTTCTTTTGCAATTTCTTCAATTTTAGGTATCCAGTTTTGATTTCTTTTATTCAAGAAATTATCGCTAAAGTTATCTACATCTCCTAATTCTTCTTGGGTTAGTTTAAACATTTTCTCCAAATCTTGTTCGCTATAGGCTTTAAATAGAGCATTATACTCCTCTAGTGGGTTAGTGCCTATACCGTCAATATAGTTCATTTTTATTTGGTCTTTTATTGATATTTTATTCACTAAGTCCATTTGATATTGTATGGATTCTAAGCCAAGCACTTTCATCTTTTGCTTTTTTGCCATTTTATTAAAATTCTGTTCGTACTGCTCGTAATCTCCCATTAATTCTGTAAGAATTATCGACATGGCAAAAATGGTTTTATTTTTTGCATCTGTTTAAATTTTCGCTTTTTTATTTTTAAGTCTTTACGCACCCAATGTTCAAATTTTTTGTAGTCGTCGGGGGTCATAAATTCGTCAATTGTTTTTTTATTGGGCAGAAGTACTTGCTGTGCAAGCTCAATTTTTTGTTTCATATCCATATCTATATCTACCTCCAAGGCAAGGGTTTTACAAGTCGCAAACTTTTCTTTCATAATATCGGTAAGGACGTAGTTTTCTGCCGGTATCATATGGATTGTACCAAAAAGGTAAGATGGGCTGGACAATCCGTTGCCGCTTATTTCCCACAAAAGGGCACTTTTTTGCCCTTTGACTTGTGCTTGTGTCTGTGCTTGTGTAAGTGTTGCGAGGAAAAAAATGGCAACGAACAATGTACTTATTGTTTTTTTCATGCTTCTTTATTTTAAATAAAATTTGACTTCTGTAATAGCAACGAACAAATTTATAAAAAATATATGGATAGCTCGTCTTTTTTGAAGTTTATAAATGCGTTTAGTAGCTCTCGCCCAATTAAGTGTTTAATAAAAAGTGTCCCTATCTTTTTGCCAAATTTTGATGAGGATAAAGCCAAAAATCATACCGCCAAGGTGGGCAAAATGAGCCACATTATCGCCCGGCCGGTTGGCGATACCGCTAAACAGTTCAATTGCCCCATAGCCTATTACAAACCACTTGGCTTTTATGGGGACTGGGATAAACATCAGCATTAATTCTTGGTTTGGGAATAGCATACCAAAGGCTAACAGTAGCCCAAAGACTGCCCCCGATGCACCTACGGTGATGCCATTATAATTGGCATTTAAAGTTGCCATGGCAGAATTTACAAAGTTTTTATTTTGCCGTAAGGCATCTGCCCCGTCGCTTAGTACTGTTTTCACCTCTGCTGGGTCCATAGCATTCATCATACTTTGTATTTCGAGATGCGAAACAATCATGTGCAAAGCCGCTGCTCCTAAGCCTGTTGCCATATAGTAAATAACAAAACGTTTTGGGCCCCAAACCTGTTCGAGGATTTGCCCAAACATCCACAAAGCATACATATTAAAAAGCAAGTGCATTAGCCCACCGTGCATAAACATATGGGTAATGATTTGGAAAGGCTTAAAAAAATCGGATTTAAAATACCGTAGCCCGCCGACCTCAGATATTTCAATGTGAAAAATAGAGGCAATAATAAAATCGAGTAGCATTACGGCTACATTTATTATTAATAGGGCTTTTACAGCTGGTGGCATATTCGCTAAAAATGAATTTCGTTGGTTCATATTTGCATATTATAGGGTTTAGAGTTCAAAACTCAAAAGTATAAATATTTTGAGCTTTTTAGGTTAATTCTAATAAAAAAAACGCTTAGCCATTTCTGCCTAAGCGTTTTAGTACCCGGAGCCGGGGTCGAACCGGCACGACATTGCTGCCATTGGTGTTTGAGACCAACGCGTCTACCAATTCCGCCACTCAGGCATTTTATTAAGAA
>CAMZKQ010000012.1 GCA_947311265.1 uncultured Chlorobiota bacterium
AGACGAGTGGGAAGATTATTTTGACAGTTACAAAACAGAAATAAACAACCTACAAAACCAAATAAATCAAACCGATAAAGAAATTGATAAAATGGTTTATGAATTATACGAATTGACTGATGAAGAAACTGAAATTGTTGAAAAATCGGTGAAATGAAAATAATAAAAAATATTGATTATTCACGTATTCCTGCAATAACACAAGAAGACTGTTGATGATATTTAATGCACTTAAAATAAATTGATGCTGCCCCTTTCCAAAAGAAAAAAGATACACCGAAATATATACTTATTCCTGCTTTTAGTGGCCTGCCTAGGGCTACTTTATTCCCGTGCAGCACTTAGTATGGCACAAATAGGGCTATTGATAAACTGGGTGGCAGAAGGCAATTTTAAAGCCAAAATTCAAATTTTAAAAGCCAAGAAGTCAATTTTAGTATTTTCGTCAATATGGATTCTGCACATTTTAGGTCTTGCATATACCCAAGATTTTCAATTTGCATTAAGAGATATTCAAATAAAAATACCCTTACTCATATTGCCCATTATAATAGGGACATCTGCAAAAATTAGCTTTACAACCTTCAAGAAATTAATTTTCCTTTTTTCAATAGCGCTTATAATAAAAACACTCTATAGCTCAGCTATTCTTTTTGGGCTTACAGGCGTAGAACTTACTGATATTCGGCAAATTGCCTTTAAATTTTCGCATGTTCGTTTTGCTTTGTTACTCAATTTATCCCTCTTTTTCCTTTTAGGATTCAGCTTTTTTCGCCAAGAAAAAAAATACGGCTATAAAGAAATCCTTAGTTTGCTAGCTGCCGCTTGGCTCTCTATTTTCCTTATTTTATTTTTGAAATCAACCACAGGCCTATTATTATGGGGTGCTTTATCCCTGCTCTTATTCTTTTTTATCCTTAAAGGAAAATCAAGAAAATTAAAAAAAATAGCGGTTACTTTTATCGCCCTAGGAATAATTGCAAGCCTATCTTACTTTGCTTATACCGTTTCTAAATTTATGAAAACGGAAAAATACAGTATCGAAACATTAGAGAAAAAAACAAAACTTGGGCACCCCTATTGGCACAATACAAAAAGTAAGCAAAGGGAAAACGGTCATTTTTCGGGGATTTACCTCTGCGAGCAAGAAATAAAAAAAGCATGGAACAGCAAATCCAAAATTCCTTACAGCGGGCATTGCAATGATGGAAATATAATAAAATACACCCTTATAAGGTACATGACCTCCAAAGGGTTAAGAAAAGATGCCGAGGGGTTTCAGCAACTTTCGTCCGCTGATATTCACAATGTTGAAAATGGCTTAGGCAACTATATTTATGCCAATAAATTTAGCCTGTATCCCAAACTATATAAAGTGTATTGGCAAATAGAGGCTTACGCCAATGGTGCTAACCCTAGTGGGCATTCGGTTACACAACGTATAGAATTTTACCGGGTAGGCCTCAAAATACTAAGCGAAAACCTACTCTTTGGAGTAGGTACAGGCGATTTGCAGGAAGCCTACAATGCAATGTACGAAAAAACGCAGTCTGTTTTAGCAAAAGAATTTAGATTAAGGGCTCATAATCAGTATCTTACATTCTTTATTGCCTTTGGAATTTTAGGCGGTACTTACGCCCTGTTTGCCTTGTTTTATCCTATTTTTGCCCAAAAAAGATATACCAACTATACTGCTATGGTCGTTATTGTAACTGGTTTTGCATCAATGCTAGACGAGGATACGCTGGAAGGGCAAATTGGAGTTACATTTTTTGTACTATTCTACTGCTTAGTTATTTGGGGCATTGATTTTGATAAAAATATCAAAAAACAGAACAATTAAAAACGAGCATTATCAATTCCAATTATTGAGGCTGAAATTTTAGCCTCCCCAACTGTCCCTATCCAAGCTACGGTACTGAATAGCTTCGGCAAGATGCTCTGTTTTAATAGCCTTGTCCCCCGAAAGGTCGGCCGCTGTGCGTGCCACTTTTAAAATTCGCCCATAGGCTCGTGCCGAAAGTCCTAAGCGTTCCATCGCATTTTTTAGGAGAGTATTCCCCGCTTGGTCGAGCTGGCAATATTCACTTACCATTTTTGTGGACATTTGAGCATTGCTATGGATGCCAGCAACCTTTTTAAAGCGTTCATTCTGTATATTTCTAGCCTTTATAACTCTATCTCTAACGGTTTGGCTATTTTCCCCTTTTTCAGTTTCCGATAATTTTTTGAAAGGCACAGGTACAACTTCTATATGAATATCAATCCTATCCAAAAGAGGGCCCGAAATCTTATTTAGGTATTTTTGTACCGTCCCGCCGCCACAAACACAGTCTTTTTCGGGGTGGTTGTAGTAGCCACAAGGGCAAGGGTTCATCGAGGCCACAAGCATAAAGCTCGAGGGGTACTCAATGGTAAATTTTGCTCTGGAAATAGTAATTGTTCTGTCCTCCAATGGCTGCCGCATCACCTCTAAGGCGGAACGTTTAAACTCCGGCAGCTCGTCTAAAAAAAGCACCCCGTTGTGTGCCAGCGAAATTTCTCCGGGTTGCGGAAATCCACCACCACCGACCAACGCAACATCGCTAATAGTATGGTGTGGCGAGCGAAAAGGGCGTTGGGTCATTAGTGCCGCATTGCTCTCTGTTTTGCCAGCTACCGAGTGTATTTTTGTGGTTTCGAGTGCCTCGTGTAATGTTAGCGGGGGCAGTATGCCTGCAATGCGTTTGGCAAGCATTGTTTTGCCTGCACCAGGAGGCCCTACCATAATGATATTGTGTCCGCCAGCGGCGGCAATTTCCATGGCGCGTTTTACATTTTCTTGCCCTTTTACATCTTCAAAATCAACATCGGAAATATTTATATTTTTCAGGAACTCTTTACGAGTATCCACAAGTGTTGGTTCAAGTTCCAACTTGCCCTCAAAAAAATCAATAACATCTTTGATGTTTTCGACCCCTAGTACATCTAATTTATCCACAACAGCAGCTTCTCTGGCATTTTCTTTGGGTAAAATAAAGCCTTTAAATTTTTCGGCTCGTGCCTGAATAGCAATCGGTAGCACGCCTTTTATTGGGTGGATTGTGCCATCGAGCGAGAGTTCGCCCATAATTATATACTTATCAATAGCGTCTGATTTCATTTGCCCAGATGCTCCTAAGATGCCTACGGCAAGGGTTAAATCGTAGGCAGAGCCTTCTTTGCGAACATCTGCAGGCGCCATGTTAATGACTACTTTTTTGCCCGGTATTTTGTAACCATACTGCCGGAGTGCAGATTCTATCCGCTGCTGACTTTCTTTTACGGCAGCATCGGGCAAGCCTACTAAGTAAAAATTAGCGCCTCTAGAAATATCTACTTCAACTGTAATTGTTGAGGCACTAACGCCTTGCACTGCACTTCCGTAGGTTTTTACTAGCATAATATTTTTTATTTGAGAGCAACAAAGATAAGAAGCATTGATGAATATCCAAAATTAAGACAATCAACCCGAATAATTTGCTGCTTATAATTAATTCTGAAACCGCTCTAATATTTAAGTGTGTTGATTTCAGTTTTTTAGTCCAAATTTAGGCTATATAAAGCGAGTGAAAATGGTGTCAAATAGCAAGAAAATTAGTACTTATAGCTTCTATTTTACGAATTAATGAAGTCCTTGTCTGAAAATTAAAAAAAAGAGTAATTAGCCGCCCGGCGAGTGTTGTAACGGTCTGTTTTTCAGTTGTTGATTTTAAATGTTCTTACAAAAATACTCGCAGGGCTACTTTTTAGGCATGGTTCATTAATAAATAATAATAATAATAAAGGGGGTGTTTTTTTGCAGATTAAAATTTAAAAATGATGTAAAAAAGTAGTATATTGCATTTTTATTAACTAAGCTTATAGTAACTATGAAAAATTTAAAAATGAAAAATGCTTTACTTTTAGTAGGTATTTTACTCATGTTTTCGTGTGGAAGTACACCAAAGCAATCTTCAGGGCTTTTTACAGCACCAAGTTCGGGCAAGGCAGGCTCAAAAATAACGGTAACTTACACATCGCCAATGTCCTCAAAAGTAAAGGATAGAGCTTGGGTTACGATTGTGGGAAAAACGAAATCCGATAAAACTTGGGGAAAATGGAAGTACGTTGAAGACAATGCTGCTTCAACAGAACTAACTTGCCCCAAGGTTGCTGGGGAGTACGAAATTAGATTACATACAGGTTACCCTAAAAAATCTTACAATGTAGTTGCAAGGCAAGATTTTACTGTTAAATAGTTTTTAACTTCACGTATAAAAAATGCCTTTCATTAATTTTGAAAGGCATTTTTTATGATTAAAATTGTAGTATTTTAATTTTTACATTCCAAGAGTCGCTTTTATTTCATTTATTTTTTTTAGCTCTGCTTCTTTATTAGCACTTTTGTTGTTTTTTATCATGCTATCCATCAAGGCACTAAAGCTAGATGTTAGCGAGCCGGCAGCCGATGGGTTCATATCGAAAACAAGCAATGCTTTTAGAGCCGCAATTATAGAGTTCTCGTATGTTCCTGCATTTCGGCTAAGGTACAGTAATTCTGCCCCAGCTCGTAAATTAAACTCTTCGTTAGTCATTGGCTCGTCTGGCTCAAAGGCTACTGCCAGCATTTCTTGCAAATCCATATTTACAGCTGCTTTTACATCAATTGTTTTTGCAAGCCGCTCTAGCGAAGCAATTTCTTGCTCATCAACCTCGCCATCGCTAGCAATAGCCAATACAGCAGGACTGTACGAGAGAAATGTAAATACTTGTGCATTAGACATTACAAAATTTCTTGCCCCCATATAGGCATCAAGGTTTGTTCGTATTTCTTTAAAAATTGTTCTGATTTTTACTCTGTTTTCATTGGTAAGTTCCATATTTGTATGATTTTTTTGTTTATGAATGTACTCTTGCAAAGTTAATAAAATCTTTCAAAAAATATGCCGTAGTTTATTTTTTTGATTTTATTTATTAAGTGGTCAGAATTTTTTGCTTAGAAATGAAGGGGTGGGAGAGGCCTTTATTTTAGGATAGGTATAGGAAATAGCTGCAATTTAAGCTGAAACTTTACTCGGGAGGAAACTGCATGTTATCCCGTACTAGTACGGGATAATAATGCTATCATGTTGATAGAGAGCGATTTAAGTGGATTGTTAAGATTGTAAATTAGCTATTTTAAAAGCAAAGCAACCATACAAATAAGTTTGCATGGTTGCTTTTGTGGAGAATATCGGAGTCGAACCGATGACCTCTTGACTGCCAGTCAAGCACTCTAGCCAACTGAGCTAATCCCCCAACTATGGTGCAAATGTATAAAACAAATTCGCATTACACAATTTTTATATATTTTTTTGAAAAAATATTTAGAGGCTAACCAACTGATAATCAAAATTTGATAAACTTAAAAGTAAGTTTATTAACTGTATTATGAGTTAAACAATTGTAAAACAAGTTGTATAATTAAAAAATAAGTTGTATGTTTGCAGTATGGAAGATTTAACAAAGAGAGAGGAGGAGGTGATGCAGTTGCTGTGGGCTTTGAAAAAAGCTTTTGTAAAAGATATTATAGCAGAGTTTTCTGGCAAAAAGCCCCCTTATAATACCATTTCGTCGGTAGTACGAATTTTGGTAAAAAAAGGGTTTGTGGGTTTTAAGCAGTATGGAAATACCTATGAATATTTTCCTAAGATTACAAAAAAAAGCTACAGGAAAGCGATGTTTAAAAATCTGATGTCGGATTATTTTGATGGCTCTATGCAAAAAGTGGTTTCTTTTATGGCCAAAGAAAATAAAATTGATAAAGCTGAAACCGAGGAACTACTAAAAATTATTGAAAAATCAGAAAAAAAATAAGCATTGCAAATACACACCTTTATATTATACCTTGTAGAAAGTTCGCTGTTGCCAGCAATTGCTTATCTTTTTTATAGGTACTTATTTTTTAAGTTGGCGTATTTTGAGTGGACTCGCTTTTTTTTCTGGGCAATGGCAATTGCTGGTTTTGTGCTTCCATTGCTTCCACTTCCGACTAATGAAAATGGCGAAAATACAATTTTAAAAAGTACTTATCTTATTGATTTTTATAACACTACTGCTTTTGTAAATGCTGCTAATGAAAAGCAGTTTAGCCTATTTGTGTTTTTAGAATCTCTTTGTTTTTTTGAAACCCTATTTGCTGTATGGCTTTTATTTTTCCTGAAAAATGGGCTAGCATTGGGCAAAGGGCTTTGGCAAGTTGGGCAACTGAAAAAGAAATACCCTAAGGAAAACAATAAAGGCTACACTTTGGTGAAGGTAAAAGGGGGCGAAACGGCCTATTCGTTTTTTAATACATTTTTCTTGTCAGAAGCATTTTATGAGCTGGATACTGTACAAAAAGGGCAAATTTTGAAGCATGAAAAAATTCATGCCGATAGCCTGCATTCGTTAGATAATTTATTTTTTTCGTTAATTTCAGCACTGTTTTGGTTCAATCCGCTGGTGCGGAAATTATTATCTGCGGTACGAGAAAATCATGAGTTTTCGGTAGATAGCCAACTTACAGGAGGCAAAATCCAGAAGGATTATTCGATGCTAATTGTGCATTTGGCTAGCCAAAATCCAATTTTTAAAAGCATAAGTGCTTTTTCTGATGGCAATATTCGCCACCGTATTTTGCTTTTGACCAATCCGGAGAGTGAGCAATTAAGAAAAAAACGATTCCTTTTTACTTTGCCTGTGGTTGCCGTTTTAATGTTTGTATTTTACTTTTTTACGGCAGCAATCAACTCTTTTAACAAGCCTGAAAGTAAGCATAAAAAGGAGAATGTTATATTTGAAGCTGGTACATATCAGCTAATAAGCCCATTTTTTGAAAATAAAAAAACAAAGCAAGGGAAAGTGTCGCACAGAGAGCTAACTTATAGTTTAAAAGATAATTCGCCAATTTTTGCCGTAGGCAATGGGCAAATTTTAAGAATTGATACTACCGATAATTGGGGAGTGCCAGAATTAACGATTCATTTAAAGGTCTCAAAACATAAAGTTTGTATTTATAAATCTCTATATCAGGCAGTTGTAAAGCTAGGAGATACTGTGCCAAAAGGTAAACAAATAGGGATTTCGGGCGATAGTAGGCTTTATCCATCAGTTAGTTTTCAGCTTATAGAGCGTGGAGTGGCGGTAAATCCGAGGGCAATTTTAAGGGCTAAATAATATCAATAAACGAAAAACATATAAGGCAAATTTAGAAAATAAGAAGTGGCTGTTTTTGCAGTTTGGGCTTATTGTATCTATTGTTGGGGTTATTTTACTGTTTGAAAAACTAGGCGTAGAGTACGCTGTAAAAGCAAAACAAAATTATATCGAAATTAATATTGAAGAGGAAACTATAGCCACTTACCGAAAAAAAATAAGGAAACCATTGCCACAAATTGTTCATATTAATGATATTATTATTGAAGAAAATATTTATGAAAAGTGGATAAGCAAAAGTGAAAAAAAACTAACAGACTTTACAATAATTGATTTGGAGTATATCGAAGGTGAACAAGAAGAAGAAGAAGAAGATTATATCCGATATGTAAAGCAGGAAAATAAAAAGCCTGAATTTCCTGGCGGAATAAAAGGCCTAAAAAGATATATTGTGGGGGCATTAAATTATCCGCAAAATGCGATAGATAGTGGCATACAAGGAAAAGTATATGTGCGGTTTACGATAAACAAATGGGGCAAGGTGGTAAAACCTAATGTGATACGCAAAATTCATCCGCTGATAGATAATGAGGCGATACGGATTATCGAAAATATGCCCAGCTGGAAAGCAGGTATCGTAAACGGGGAAAAAGTAGCTTTGCCTTTTACTCTACCAATTACATTTAAAATTTACCATTAGCTTAGGCTGAAGACATTAAATTTAACATAAGAAAAAGGGTACTAAATTAGGAGTTTAAAAATAGCATGATTAGTTATTCTACACCCAAAACTCTATTATTATTATTTACATTTAAAAATTAAATATCATGGAAATTAAAAAAAATTAGAACGTCAATTTATTGCCAGCAATGTAGTGCACCCTGCCATTGCAAGAGAAACAGACATTCAAGGCAAAGTATATGTTAAATTTGTGGTAACAAAGACAGGTAAAGTCGATAAAATACAAATACTTAGAGGCGTAGGCAATAAAAGTGATAAAAAAGCTCAAACGATTTATGCCTGCACAACAAAGAGGCTAAAATGTAAACGTATGCTACACCGTGCTTATAAAGGTTGTATTAGATAGTTAGTATTTTGAAAATCAGAAATTTAATTTATGGAATACCAGCTATTATTACACCTTATCATTAAAAACACAACATAAATTTTAAATTCAATAAATTAATTTGTAACTTTATCCGCTGAAATGGTGGGTACTAATTAAACCATTAAAAATAAAATATCATGGAAATTAAAAAAAATCCAAAAGCAAACTTGGAAAAATTCAAAGGCGTATTTCTACTTACAGGGCTTGCCTTTTCGCTAGGGCTAATGCTTTTTGCATTCAGCTGGTCGGCAAAAGCCGAAGCCGCAGACGACCTTGGAGTAGTAGAAGCCATTAGTGAAGATGAAGTGGTTATGATTACAAAACAAGATATAAAACCACCACCACCACCAGAGCCTCCACCAGTTATAGAGGTAATAAATATTGTTGAAGACAATGTAGAGGTAGATGATACCCCCGATTTTGACGAGGAAATGGACGAAGACGAGGAAATTGAAATTGATGATACCGAAGATGAAGTAGAAGAAAGTGAGCCTGAAATTTTTGTAATTGTTGAAGACCCACCAGAGTATCCAGGCGGCATCTTAGCACTGCGTAAATTTATTGCCAATAATGTGGTATATCCTGCAATTGCAAGGGAAAGCGATATTCAAGGCAAAGTATATGTTAAATTTGTGGTAACCAAAACGGGTGCCGTAGATAAAGTACAAATAGTGCGTGGCGTAGATGATTTACTTGATGTTGAGGCGGTAAAGGTAGTTAAAAAATTAGCCAAATTTAAGCCTGGAAGACAAAGAGGGAAAAATGTAAGCGTTTGGTACACAGTACCTATCAATTTTAAATTAAATTAAATATCGACCTTGCAAAAATTAAAGAGCATTGCATTTTGCAATGCTTTTTTTTATAAAAAAAGTAGAAAAGTCGTTTGAAATGGAAATACAAAAAACAATAGAACAGATAATGCTACAAATCGACCGTTTTGAAAACGGACCAGCCGCCGAAGCGATGCAAAATGCAGGCATGAATTACGAACAAAACTTTGGCGTATCTCTATTTCAGCTAAAAAGCATAGCAGGAAAGTTCAAAAAAAATAGGCAATTAGCAGATTTGCTACGCAAAAAAAAAATTAGAGAAACCCTACTTTTAGCCTTCCTGCTAGAAGAAATAGACAAAGTTACCCCTGAAAAAGCCGACCAACTGGCAGCGGGCAACCTAAATACCGAAATGGTAGAACAATCGGTAATACACGTATTATCAAAGCTAAATTTTGCTTTTGAAAAAGCCGTAAGGTGGTGCCAACAAGATAGCAACTTTATTGCCGATACAGGTTTTATACTTTTAGCAAGGTTATTTTTACTCAATAATCAGGCCATTAAAAACTACTTTGCACCACTAGCCCAGGCAGTAATAGATATAAATGGTGGGGAAAATCTGCATACCGCAAAAGCCATTGGGCGTTGCCTACGCACTGCTGGTTTAAAAAATGAAAGCTACAAACCAAAAATTTTAGAGCTACTAAATACGCTAAATCAACAGGACGCAAAATATATTGCCCGTATAAAAGACGAGGTGATACCTTATTTTGTTGATTACTAGTGGGGTAATTTTGTTAAGTTAGACCTTAGTACATGACAATTTTATCGAATACTTATTTTTTATAATTATTATGATTTTGCAGATAAAAAAATCATAAATTATCATA
>CAMZKQ010000013.1 GCA_947311265.1 uncultured Chlorobiota bacterium
CTATTTTTTTTATAATTTAGTCGCATAAGTTGTTGGAACTTATATATCACGCCTTTGCAAAAAAACTGTTATGAGTTTAGAAAATTATTTTGCCCCATTTAGAAAAAATATAATCGGTATAGATGCCGAATTTGAAAGCCCTTACGGGACACAAAAAATGGTGTATGCCGATTGGATTGCCAGTGGGCGACTCTATCGCCCAATTGAGGATAAGATGACCAACCTTTTTGGCCCCATGGTAGGCAACACGCACTCGGAAGCTAGCGAAACAGGAGTAACGATGACGCATGTCTATCATTTAGCAAAAAAAATCATAAAAAAGCATGTCAATGCCAACTGCGACGATATTATTATCACCACAGGAACTGGTATGACTGGGGCAATTAGCAAATTACAGCGAATATTGGGCTTAAAAATCCCCGAAAGTGCAGCTCGACATTGTGAAATTATTAGCCCAAAGGCAGACCGCCCTGTTGTTTTTATTACTCACTTAGAACATCATTCCAACCATACTTCTTGGTTAGAAACCTTTGCAGATGTGGTTATTTTAGAGCCCGACGAAAACCTTAGGACTTGCCCTGAAACATTACGTAAGGAATTGAGAAAATATTTGGACAGACCACTAAAAATAGGCTCATTTAGTGGCGGCTCAAACGTAACAGGAGTTATTCCGCCTTATTATGAATTGGCAGAAATAATGCACGAATACGGGGGCTACGCTTTTGTCGATTTTGCAGCTGCTGCACCTTATGCAAAACTAGATATGCACCCCGAAAATCCTAAACAAAGGTTAGATGCTATCCTCTTTTCGCCACACAAAGCACTTGGTGGGCCGGGGAGTTCTGGTGTAGTTGTTTTCAATAAGACACTCTATAAAAATAAAATCCCAGATAACCCCGGAGGTGGCACAGTGTACTGGACAAACCGCTGGAATAAAATTGCCTATTTAGAGGATATTGAGATGCGTGAAGACGGTGGCACACCTGGTTTTTTACAGGCCATTCGCACAGCATTAGCCCTCCAACTCAAAGAGCAAATGACTGTAGCTAAAATAGAGGCACGGGAAAAAGAGCTTTCAAAAATTGCTTTTGCGGCCTTCGATAAAATGCCCAAAGTACACCTTCTTTTAGATAAGGGGCGGGATCGCCTTAGCGTGTTTTCATTCTTTGCCGAAGGTATTCATCATAATTTAATTGTTAAAATTATGAACGATAGGTATGGCATACAAGTCCGTGGAGGTTGCTCATGTGCAGGCACTTATGGGCATTATCTGCTTGCAGTATCCAAAATACAGTCCGATAAAATATTCCAACAAATAAATACAGGCGACCTCTCCGATAAGCCCGGCTGGGTGCGTATGTCGCTCCACCCCACGATGACTGATGCAGAAGCTGTTTTTATAACCAATGCCATAAAAGAGATTGTTGATAATATCGAAGATTGGAAAAAAGATTATTATTTTGACAAAGCCAGTGGCGAATTTTACCATAAAGATATACCACGCCGAAGCCCCGAGGATTATACAGATTGGTTTACACTTTAAAACAAGATACAATGCAACTATTAAAATTTCTATCTATTATTAGCTTTCTACTCTTCATAGGGGGAGCTTGCGGAACAGCTAAAACAACAGACGTAAAAAAACAGGAAACAATTACAGGAAAATTGTCCAGCAAAAAAGGAGTGATGAATAGAATTAGCTGCTACTGCTTCGATTCGGGCTACTTAACCACCCCTTCAGGCGATATTTTTGCAGTCTGTTTTAAAGGTGTAAAATCCGACGACATAAAATGTTTCGACAACATTTCCCTTACCGGGAAATTTGAATCCGTAAAGATTACCCCAAAAGAGGGCGAGGTTTGCCAAGCAGGTACACTACGCCTATTTATGGTAAAATCTTTTGAATGCAACTAAATTTATAAAAAAAGATTTTTTATTGCAACTAAAATAAGAAACTGAAAATCAATACTTTAAGTATATTATATATATTTAAAATTTTAAGACTTAAAAAAAAAGCAAATAAAATCTGCAAATAATTTTGATGTGATTAAAATTCACCTATCTTTGCATTTTTAAAATATATAATTATTACAAATGAAAACAGGAAAAGTAAAATTTTTTAATGACACCAAAGGATTTGGTTTCATCAAAGACGAAGAAACAAACGAAGAGTACTTCGTACACGTATCAGGACTAATTGACGAAATTCGTGAAGACGACTCAGTTGGATTTGAACTAAAAGAAGGAAGAAAAGGGCTTAATGCCGTTGATGTTAGAGTTATATAACTCTAATCCTTTTTTAAGAAACTTAAAGTCTGCAAGTAATTGCAGACTTTTTTTTTAGCCCCAACGCTTAGGGGCTTGTTTCAAAAAAAATAATAACTTTACATATTCTAAACGTAATTTTATTTTTCTATTTTTTAATTATCAAAGTCTTATATGGTACAGAAATTCGTTTATTACCTATTTATTATCCCCCTCTTTTTTTATTCCTGCAAAGCAAAAAAAGATGAGCCTAAATTTGAGCTAAATGCTTATATTACAGGTATGTTTGCAGGTACTGCCTACCTTAGCAAGTACGTTGATGGGCAATTAATAGTGGTAGATTCTGCCGAAATAAGAAAATTTAAATTCAAATTTAAAGGGCACTTGCCTAATGGCCCCGAGATGTACTATATCCGGTTCTTAGAAACCGAAACTGTAATGGAGTTTTTTCTGGAAAACTCTAAAATACAAATTGATGCTGATATTTTAAAATTAAAAAATGCAAAAATAAAAGGCTCTAAATCGCAAAAAGAATACCAAGATTTTTTGGATAATAATGCCGCTTTTGAAAACAAGCAAAAAGACTTATACAGGCAATTCAAACTCGCAGAATTAAATAAAGATACGTCTTTATTTGCACAATACGAAGCGGACTATTCTGCCGTATTTACCGAACAGACTGAATTTATCAAGCAGTTTGTTAATCAAAATACAGAAAGTGTTGCCGCTTTATTTGTTGCCACCCGTAGTTTAGCCAGCTTAATTTCAGACGAAGAGTTGGAGCAAATTACCGAAAAATTTAATACCTCTCAGCCCCGTTCGGTTTACACCAAAGAGCTTAACAACCAGCTTTTTGCACGAAAACGAACTGCAATAAACCAGCTTGCTCCCGACTTTAAACTACCCAATATTACTAAAGAAAATCCTGTTGCGTTGAAAGACTTTACAGGAAAAACCGTACTTCTTACTTTTTGGATGCCTAAAGTTGGGGATTCGAGGGCACAAAATAAATTTTATAAGACATTGTACAAAAAATATAAAGGTAAAGATTTTCAGATTGTTTCAGTAGCTTTTAGTACCGATAAAAATTATTGTAAAACAGTCATTTCAGCAGATTCTTTAAATTGGGTACAGCTATCTGATTTTAAAGGTATTAACTCTCCAATACGGCAACTTTATGATGTCAGAAGCCTTAATAATTCTTTCCTTATTGATAAGTCTGGAATTATTTTGGACAAAAACTTCACGAATAAAAAGCTAGAAGACTATCTAGAAAATATGTTTACCCCCCAATAATTGAGCTTAAGTAAGTGCTAAAAACGCACAAAAATAGAGTTCTTTTTGGAATGTTAGATTAAGTAGTTACATTTGTTATGGGCAATAGGAACAAATTCCTAAATTTTATATAAATGTGAATAAAAAAAAAATGAATGAAATCATCAATCTTAACGCCCATGAAATGGCTCATGGTATTAAAATCGGAAAATTCACTTCAGTTCAATTGGTACAAGCTCATTTAGAGCAAATTGAAAAACTAAATGACAAAGTTAATGCTATTGTTACGTTTTTTCCTGATGCCCTAAAAAGAGCAAAG
>CAMZKQ010000014.1 GCA_947311265.1 uncultured Chlorobiota bacterium
GCACAACAAAGCATTTTTTTTTAATCTATAAATTTTTCTTACCTTTGATTTTTAAAATAATCATAAAATGGCATTTTTTTCAAAAGGCAAAAACAATTCAGGCGGAGTCAATCTATTCGATTTATTTTCGGGTAGCCAGTTCGACTATGATGCAAAAACATGGACAGTAGGTGATATAACCGACTGCGACTGGGGCGATAGCGAAAGTAAAGTGTACGATATTTCTTCCAATGGCGAAAAGGCTTGCCTTGAGGTGGGTATTGAAGACGATGAATTGTCGATAACAGTTACTAAGCAAGTGCCAATGAGCATGCTCAAAGGCGATGTTCAAGCACACATTCATCAGCACGACAATGCCCCGCAGGAGGTAGATATGAACGGTTACATTTTCTTCCTAGCCGACGATTACGGCGGCTTTTGTACCAACCGAAATACTGGCGAAAAAGATGAAATATACGTGTGGGAATATTATGATGCGTCTGAAAATTTCATTTTAACCATTGAGCAATGGGGCGAAACGGAGTTTGAAGTTGCCTTTGGAACGGTTGTAAAAGAGCACGAAATTAACGCCACTAATAACTCTGGCGGCGGACGGTTTTCATAACCCCCAAACTAATAACAAAACTATAATTAACCTAAAATCGAAAAGCATGAAAAAAATATTTTTAGCCATTGCAATTGCAGGTATTTTTGCCCTAGTTGTAAGTTGTGGCGGAGGTAAGTCAAACGCATTTATAAAAAGCCCTGTAGATAGCCTAATTGTAGCCATGACTACTGTGCCAAGTTATACCATAATTTTGGAAGATATGGATTATGACGAGTTAAAAAAGCACTATGTGCACAAATATAAAATCCTAACGAATAAAAAAGTTAAAAATACAGCTAATCCTTCGGACTCTTCAACTACAATTAAAATTGAGACCAAAACAACCGATTGGTTGCCGGTAAGTAATCGTCTTTTTAAAAAGCACCAAGACGATTTGGGCATGGAGATTGTGTCTAAAACCGAAAACGGAAAGGTGAGTAAAATTGCATCGCCCCCAGGCTACTCCCAGTACGTTGGCAACGAAAAATATGGTCGCTGGGAAAATAAAAATGGACACAGTACTTGGCACTTTTTTAGCCAGTATATGTTTATGAGTGCGATGTTTCACATGGCAATGTACCCAGTTCGCCGTTCGTACTACCGTGGCTATGCCTCTAGCAGGATGAGCGGCAGGAGCTATTATGGACCTCGCTCTGGCGGAAAACCAATGTATGGTACAAGTAGTAAAATGGCAGCATCGACCAATAAATCTGGCAAATGGAATAACCGCTCATCTGCATTTAAGAAAAAATCATCTTCAAGAATTTCACGAAGTAGTTCACGCTACAGTAGCGGAAAATCCTCGTCTAGGTCTTCATCAAGGTCAAGAGGTGGTGGCTCTGGGAAATAAGCACTTATAAAAGGGCTATAAGTTTTAACTGAAAATAAAGTATTGAGTAGATATAAATTTAAAAATCCGCAAGTAAACCGCTTGCGGATTTTATTTTAGAAAAAAAAAATTGAAAAAAAAATCACGCATATTATATTTAGCCTTATTTGCTACGGGGCTTTCTGGCATCGTTGCCGAATATAACTTATCATCGCTAGCCAGCTATTTTATTGGGGACTCTGTTATTCAATGGACAATGATTGTATCCATAATGCTATTTTCTATGGGGCTAGGCAGCCGGTTGAGTAAAAAAATAGAGGGGCATTTAGCAAAAAAGTTTATTTATATCGAATTTACACTTTCGTTGCTTGTTGCATTTTCCTCACTTATTGCATTTATAGTGCATTCATATTCAATATTTTCAGGGGTTGTAATTTACGGGTTTAGCGTCTTTATTGGCTTACTCATCGGCATGGAAATCCCGCTAGTCATTCGTATAAATCAAAACTACGAAAGCCTAAAAGTAAATGTATCATCGGTCATCGAAAAGGATTATTACGGGAGTTTAGTGGGGGGCGTTTTATTCGCTTTTGTAGGTTTGCCTTATTTGGGTTTAATCCACACTCCTTATTTATTAGGGGCAATAAATTTTTTGGTGGCATTACTTATTTTCAAATTGCTTTGGGCAGATATTTCAAAGCGACTAAAACGCACATTAATTTTAATGGCTATTGGCACAGGCAGCCTCATTTTAGCAGGTTGGATTATCGCCACGCCCATTGTAATACATGCAGAGCAAAGAAGGTATCAAGACAAAATTGTTTTTTCTGCCCAAAGTAGGTATCAGAAAATAGTAATTACCGAGTGGCGAAACGAACACTGGCTCTACCTAAATGATAATCAGCAACTTTGCAGTATGGACGAGCAAATGTACCACGAGCCGCTGGTGCACCCCGTAATGCTTTTGGCAGGGCAACCGCAAAACATTTTAGTACTTGGCGGTGGCGATGGTTGTGCGGTACGGGAAATCCTTAAACACAAAAGCGTAAAGTCGGTAACTCTTGCCGACTTGGACCCAATGATGACCGAATTGGCAAAAACTAATAAATACCTTCTAGGCATTAATAAAAATGCCTTGGCCGACCCTCGTGTAAAAATTGTAAATGCAGATGGTTTTCATTTTCTTGAGCACGATTCTAGTTTCTACGATGTGGTAATTGTAGATTTACCAGACCCCCGAACCGTAGAACTCAATCGCCTCTACACTACCGAATTTTACATGATGTGCCACCGTCGGCTACGCTCCAACGGTTTTTTCATCACCCAAGCAGGTAGCCCTTACTTTGCAACTCGTGCCTACAACTGTATAAAAAAGACAGTTCGCTCGGCAGGATTTTCTATATTACCAATTCATAACCAAGTAGTTACTATGGGCGAATGGGGCTGGGTCATTGGTGGAAAAAACGTATCTGAGCCCGATTTAAAGCAACGGTTAATTGCACTAAAATCTGAAAGTATAGACTTAAAATGGCTTAATGATGAAGCGTTTACATTAATTTCTGCCTTTGGCAAGGACTATATAAAAGTGGATAGTGCTGAGGTTAACAAAATTCATAACCCGGTACTTTATCGCTATTATTTGAAAGGAAATTGGGATTTGTATTAAAGCCCTAGCAATATTAACCTCAATTTGCTAAACAAAAAGTAAAATTTAGTTTACTAGATGGAAAAATGGTCTTATATTTGTAATACAGTTAAAAGAATAGACAGTTTTTAAGTAAAAACCTACAATAAGCAGCTAATTTACAGATTGTTAAAAATCAAATTTGAGATTGTTAAATTATTTATTAATTTCGTACTATAAAATAGAGCAACACCTAATGAGTAATAACCAATACAGAATATTCTCAGTTCCCAATATGATTACCGCAATGGGTCTTCTTTCAGGAACTATGGCTGTAGTTTATGCTTTTGAAAACCCTTTAAAATTAACTTATGCCGCTTACTTTATAGGTATAGCTGCAATTTTTGATTTCCTTGATGGTTTTTTTGCCCGTCTTCTCAAACAGCAATCTGCCTTAGGCAAAGAGTTGGATTCGCTGGCCGATTTAGTTAGCTTTGGTGTTGCACCAGCTGCAATTATCTACCAGTTGATGAAACGTTCATTATCCGTAAAATCATTCAGTTTAAATATGCCTTGGGGAACGCCCGAATTATGGCCAACTATTGGTAGTACTTTACTTTTACTATCGCCACTTCTTGTTGTTGTTTTTGCTGCATTGCGGTTAGCAAAGTTTAATGTAGATCATAGGCAAACCAATTCTTTTATGGGCTTGCCCACACCTGCTGCCGCCCTCTTAATTGCCTCGCTCCCTTTCTTAAAAGGCTTTGACCCCGACCACTTAATTATAATTTCGGATTTGTTCCAAATAAAGACAAACTTTTATGTACTACTTAGTATCATTGGTTTTCAGGTCGTGGTTATGGAAAGCTTCTACTTTTACCTGCCAATAATTATTTTTGTTTGTATTATGATGGTTGTAGAGATGCCCCTTTTCTCCTTAAAATTTAAAGATTTATCCTGGAAGAATAATCGCCTACGGTTTGTTTTTCTAAGCATTTCACTTTTTCTAATACTAGGCCTACAAGCCCTTGCACTACCTTTAATTGTACTAATGTATATCTTCTTTTCGTTACTAAAAATAATAGTAAAATCTTTGGAGAATAAAAACCTCCCGAAAGCTATACCAGAGGCGGACGGTTTTGTCGATTTATAAAACAGTTTAAAGGCTTACAACGGGTAAATTTTAAAAGTAAGACTTACTCAATATCCCCCTCTATAGTTTTCCTAGCAAAATTTTGCATAAGTTAAAAACATAAGCCTTGAAGGCTTATTTTGCTTTTACGGTGAGTGTGAAGGGCTATTTCCCCGAGTAGTTAGGGATTAAACCTCGTTTTGAGTTTTCCATAAAAGCAACTATCATTGCTTTTTCAGTGGATTCTTCAACTTCTTCTTTTACTTTTTTTAGGGCATTAGTGTAGTTTATTCCCGAGGCAAAAATAATTCTATATATGTTTTGAATTGCCTCAACTTTTTCGGCAGAAAACCCCCTTCGGCGTAAGCCGATTGAGTTGATGCCTGTGTATGCCGCTGGGTTGCGTGCCGATTTTGCAAAAGGCGGAATATCTTTTCCTAGTAATAATCCCCCTTGGGTCATTACGTGAGCACCAATATGGCAAAACTGATGCACCAATGTAGAGCCGCCCAAAATAGCAAAATCGCCAACTTCAACTTCCCCGGCAAGTTGCACATTATTGACTAAGATAACATTATTGCCAACGATACAGTCGTGAGCTACATGCACGTATGCCATTAAAAGGCAATTTTTCCCAACAACAGTTTTCCCAGCTGCATTTGTGCCTTTATTTATAGTTACAAATTCTCTGATTATGGTATTATCCCCAATTTCAACAGTCGTAATTTCGCCTTGGTACTTCAAGTCTTGTGGTTCGGCAGAAATAACAGCACCTGGAAAAATGGTTACATTTTTACCAATTCTAGCACCATTCATAATAACAGCATTAGCCCCTATTTTTGTGCCATCTCCAATCACCACATCTTCATGAATGGTTGCAAAAGGTTCTATGATTGCAGTTTCAGATATTTTTGCCTTTGGGTGAACATTTGCTAAATGATAATTCATAGGATTTTGATATATTGGGGAAAGGAAAGCTCCCGTTACTTTTATAAATTCTATTTTGTTTTGGCAATTTGTGCCATAAGTTCTCCTTCGCAAACGAGGCTATCGCCTACAAATGCTTGTGCTTTCATATTGCATAAACCTCTACGAATAGGGCCTACAAGTTCTAGTTTGAATATTAATGTATCGCCAGGCACAACTTTTTTCTTAAAGCGTACATTGTTAATTTTCAAAAAGTAGGTGGAGTAGTTCTCGGGGTCTTCTACTGTTCCTAGCACTAACATACCGCCCACCTGTGCCATTGCTTCTATAATTAAAACCCCTGGCATTACTGGTTCTTCGGGGAAATGACCAACAAAAAAAGGTTCGTTTATAGTTACATTTTTTATGCCTATAACTTCTGTTTTAGTGATACTTATTATTTTATCAACCAACAAAAATGGAGGGCGATGTGGCAGGCGTTTTTTAATTTCATTAATATCAAAAATTGGGGCAATGGAGGGGTCATAAAAAGGCACGGCATCTTTTGACCGATTTTTCTTTATAAATGCTTTTATTTTTTTTACAAACTCAACATTTGAGAAGTGCCCTGGCCTAGTGGCTAAAATTTTACCTTTAATTGGTCGCCCAAGTAAGGCTAAATCGCCTAGCAAATCAAGTAACTTATGGCGAGCAGGCTCATTAGCAAAGATTAGGTCTTCGTCGTTAAGTACACCCTGTCCTTTATAGGGTCGTCTTTTCTTCCCAAAAGTATCTGCCAACTTATCGAGCCTATCTTGTGTAATTTCTTTTTCAATTATTACAAGTGCATTATTTAGGTCGCCGCCTTTTATTAAATTATTGTCGAGTAGCATTTCTACTTCGCTTAAAAAGACGAATGTTTTGCAAGCTGCAATTTCATCGGTATAATTTTCTAGTGCGTTTAGTGATGCGTATTGGTTGCCTAATACCTCTGAATTGTAATCAATCATTACATTAAGGCTAAACTCATTGTCCGGGAAGGTCATGAGCTCTATGCCTAAATCTTCATCGGTATAGGAGATATTGTTTTTAATTACGAAGTAATTTTTTTCGGCCTCTTGTTCTACAATTTTAGCTTTAAGTAGTGCATCGACTATTAGTTTGGCACTACCATCAAGGATTGGTGCTTCTTCGGCATTAATATCAATAAGTAGATTGTCGATACCTAGCCCATATGCTGCAGATAGGATATGTTCGATAGTCCCTACCCTAGCCCCATTTTTTTCGAGTACTGTGCTTCGAGATGTGTCGGTAACGTTTTCGACTAAGGCATCTATAATTGGCTGATTTTCAATATCTACACGCCTA
>CAMZKQ010000015.1 GCA_947311265.1 uncultured Chlorobiota bacterium
ATTTTCGGGTTCGTAGCCAGAGTAATTGATAGGCACGTCAGAAATTATAGTCTTGGGGCAGAGTTGCCCAGCATCAAAAGCCAAGCCATATAAGTAGGGCTTTAGCGTACTTCCGGGCGAGCGTATAGCAACAATACCATCTACTTGCCCAGCATCTTCGGTATTTTCAAAATCGGCAGAGCCAATATAGGCCAGCACCTTCCTCGTCTTATTTTCGACAAGCAAAACCGCACAATTATGCACCCCTTGGGCGTAAATAGTTTGGATATATTTTTTTGCAATAGACTGTATTTTAATCTGCTGAACAATATCTAAATGGGTAGGAATAATATCCATATCAGGGTTTCCTCGTTTAATCCTGTACGAAAACTGTGGGGCGAGCTGGGGGGCATTCCTGCGAAAAGCATTTAATGGCTCAATTAAAGCATCATTAATTTCGGTCGTATCAAACTTGCCCGATGCCTTAAATTTTCTTAGCCATTTATTTCTCATTTTAATGAGTTCAATATTATCTTTTCCAAATTTTAAGGAATTTGGGCGGTTCGGGATAACGGCAAGGACGGCAATTTCTGCCAAGCTCATATTGGCAGGCGACTTTTCAAAATACAAAACCGAAGCTGCTTTTATGCCCTCAATATTGCCCCCATAAGGGGCAAGTGTTAAATAAATTTCGAGGATTTTCTGTTTTGAAAAGTGTAACTCCAACTGCAAAGCCCTAAACATTTCTGCAATTTTATTGGCATAAGTTCGTTTTTTAGGAGAAAGTAAGCGTGCCACTTGCATAGTAATGGTAGAAGCACCAGAAGTCCGCTTTCCTGATATTGTATTGATAACCAATGCCCTAGCAATAGAAAAAGGATTCAGCCCAAAATGGTAATAAAAAAATTGGTCTTCTTTATAGATTATCGCTTTTTCTAGTTTTGAAGAAATCTCGCCCTGCTCTGGTCGCATTCTCCACTTTTGGTCGGGCGACAAAAAAGCGTGTATAACCGTAGAATCCGAAGACGTAATAATGGTAGAGTACTGGATATTAGGCTTTAAAGGATACTGAAAATCAAGTGCAATAAAAAACAAAAGCAACTGCAACCAAAAGGCAAAAGAGAGCTGTAGTTCTTTGGGGAACTGCTTTGCCAGTTGGCTCAATTTAATGTGTATTGCCTCTGAAAATATCATTTATAAAATGCTTAATAAAAAAAACTTGGAATTAGCTAAACTTTCTGTACTTTTGAAGAAAATATAAAAAGCATAAAGAAACGCAAAAATTTACTAATAATTGAATATTGAATACAAAAAAATGGAAGATAATAGGCGTAGTTTTGTTAAGAATATAGGTGCTTTTGCCGCAGGCATTTTTTCGACAAAAACAGCTTTGGCAGAAGAAAAAGCACCCGACCCAATACTTACCGAAGAGCAACAAGTATTTTTTGATGAGTATCAAGATTGGGCAAACCGCTTTTTGCCCGTAGTGCTAAAAAGCCAAGACGACCCACAAAACCCACAAAATAACCAATTACTAATGGCACTTACCGATGAGGCAGAACAAAGAATGCCCAAGCTAAAGCTATTTCTTAAAGACCGAAATTTTGCAGAAATGTATGTGCGTGTATCGCAAAAAATATCCGATGCCGTTGTTTGTTAAACTAATAAATTAAATCCTAAAACTATGAAAAAATTAATTCTAGCCTTACTCGTTATTACCATTAGCAGTGCTGCCTTTTCGCAGAAAAACAAGCCTACTAAAAAAGATATTGAACGTTTTTTTAAAAGCACCACCTACTTTGTTCTGGACGATAACATCTTCGGAATGTACAATAGCGACCTAAAAAATGCAGTAGCTGCCAACTGGAAAATCACGCCTTACGAATTTATAAGTATGAAGCAATTTAGAGAAAAAAGGGGCAACCCCCTAGCCTCTTTTGTGCTAAAAACAAAGGTCGATTTTAAAAAAGATAAAGACGGGACAGAGTACAGCTTCCTTAGTGTACTAATGGGCAGAACTCTTGGTACTATGGACATGATGCCCGATTTGGCAGAGTTCCCTATTTCGTACTACAATAAAGACTACGACAAATATGGCTATAAATTGGGAGCCATTTTGCTCTTCCTACAAAACCACATGGAGTGGATTAAGGAGCACCCAGATGAGAAAACAAAAAGCATCATTAATCATTATCGAAAATCAAAATTATCCACCAAGAATAAAACGCTTTACCTTATAAAAGAGGAATTGGCAAAAGATGTAAATTCGCTAGCAAAAATTAAAAAATACTACTCCGGGAAAGTAAAAATTACTGATGCCGAAGATATTGAAGCTGCTATAAAGGCAAAAAATAAAGAGGTTATTTTCCTGCATAAAGTGGGTGCACCAAAGGGGCAGAAAAAATCCCGATGTTACAAATTAATTATTGGGGCAGCCGATGCTAAAATTTACTATTTTGATTTTCATAAAATCAAAAAGAAAAAAATAGACTCTTTTCTCTCAAAAGATTTCAAAAAAATTGAAAAAAGATAGCCCCTATTTTAAACTATAAAACCTAATACAACATGAAAAAAACACTCCTTTTTATATTCGCAGTTGTCATGGTAACTGGCTCTTTTGCTCAAAAAAAAGACAAAGAGCGGCGGCTTTCGCCTCAAAAATATTCATTCTCTGCCAATGTGGGGGGCAGTGCAGCTGGGGGGCTTATCCGCATAGGGGTATCTTCGCTGGTGGATAAGTATGTAAAATTGGGTGTAGTAAGCACCTTTTCTACCCCTGCATTACAGGCTAATTTTGAGTATAAAATTACACCCAAAATATCGTTAGGAGCGGCCTATTCCTACCAGTCTTTTTCGGCAGAATATACAGGCTGGGTATATAAGGAAGGTATTATTTTTGATATGGGCATAAAACTAAAACGAGCCAATTATGCCGCTAGGGTGTTCTATCATTACGGAAACTTTAAAAAAGCCGATATTTATTCGGGCGTTCGCCTTGGGTACACCATTTGGAGCCTTACTGCAAACGTGCATACCCCAAATATAAACGCTAGCGAAGTTGTACCGGGGGTAAACCAATATTTGGGCTATATAAACTTTACCCTCCTGCCGGGGGTAGATTATGAAACGCCAAAAGTAAGTTTTGGGATATTTGCTCCGCAACTTGTGCTTTTTGGCTATCGTTATTATTTTAACGATTATATTGGGCTAAATGCCGAACTTACTTTTGGAGCACCACATTTTATTTCTGCTGGGCTAGTGGTGCGTTTCTAATTTAAAATTAAAACTAATTACAATATTCAAAAAATCACTAAAATGGATTTAATAAAAAAAAATTAAAGACAGTGCAAAAGCATTAAATAAAATGCTAGTAATGCCCGAAAGCCACGACCCCAGAATACTAAAAGCGGTGGATATTATTTTGGAAGAGGGCATTGCCCGAATTTCATTAATAGGCCAACCCGAAACTATTTTTGCTGATGCAAAAAAACTAAACCTAAAAAATATAGAGCAGGCTACAATTATAGACCCTGAAAATTTTGAAAAAAAAGAGGCTTATGCCGAATTTATGGCAGAAGTGCGTAAACACAAGGGCATGACCAAAGAAAAAGCACTCGCTTTATTGGATAACCCGCTATATTTGGCGGTGCTTATGGTAAAAATGGGCGATGCCGATGGCGAAGTAGCTGGGGCAAGCAATGCTACTGGCGACGTACTCCGCCCGGCTTTCCAATACGTAAAAACAGCCAAAGGTATCAGCGTAGTATCGGGAGCTTTCCTTATGCTTATGGACGATGAAAAATGGGGCGAAAACGGTATGCTTATTTTTGCAGATTGTGCAGTACACCCAATGCCCAATGCCAAAGAATTGGCAGAAATTGCCGTTGCCACAGGGAAAACCGCAAGAGCAATTGGCGGGTTCGAGCCCAAAATTGCCATGTTGAGCTTCTCCACCAAAGGGAGTGCTAAGCACGATGTGGTAACAAAAGTGGCAGAAGCCACTAAGCTGGCACAAGCCATGGCACCAGATATGAAAATTGATGGCGAAATGCAGGCTGATGCTGCAATAATTGAAGCCGTAGGAAAATCTAAAGCCCCCAAAAGCGAAATTGCTGGCAAGGCCAATGTGCTTGTATTCCCAGATTTACAATCGGGAAATATTGCCTATAAATTGGTGCAACGTCTGGCTGGTGCAGAGGCCATTGGCCCTGTTTTGCAAGGTATGGCTGCTCCTATCAACGACCTATCTAGGGGCTGCTCGGTGGCAGATATTGTTAGCCTTGCGGCAATTACTGCCAATCAGGCTAAATAAATTTAGCCCACTTTTTGGAACTATTTTTATGGTGTATCTAAAAATGTTTCCCGTTGTGCCAATTTATTTTTATTATTTTCGGCTAAAATCTCGTGTATCGCTTTTTGCCAAAGGTAGAAGGACATGGTATTAAAATCGGACAAGCCACTGGGTATAAATATCTTGGCTATTCTGGCATCGCTATAAATTCCTTTTATACCGATGGCTTGAACATCGTTTGCTGCTCCTTTTAAATTAATTTGGTCGTACCACCGCTTGTAACTTCTTACTAGGTTGCCTTTTATTTCGCAGGAATTTTCTGCATTTTCCACATTATCGGCAGCTACAAATAGGTAGTAAAATTGGGCTAATTTTAGGTACTGATTAACGTCGTAATAAGTATTCGGGGTTATGGTTTCTGCATTTTGAGCAAACTCAATTATTTTAAAAGTTTCTTTGATATTGGCATCAAGTTCACTTTTAATATTTTTTAAATTATACTCGCTTAAATAGCCATCAATTTTATTTAATTTATCAACAATTGTTATTGGGATTACCGGCTTATTGTCCTTTGTAAAATAGAGCGTTATTAAGCCATTCATTTTTACATCTTCCTTTTTGAGTTCCTCCTTGCCATAGATAAATTTTGTTACCCTATTAATTATTTCTACCGATTTTCCTTTCAAAGAATTATCATTTATTGGTGTATTTCCTTTCAATATTATTGCAAATTCCTCATTATTATCTACTATTCTAGAATATCTTTTTTCAGCATTTTGCTCATATTCAAATATATTAGCTGGGATATAAATTTCGCCACTAAAAAGCAAGGGGGCTTTCACTTCGTCGGACTGTATATTATCTAAAATATTTTCCACCAGTTTTACTGTTTCTAGCGAATTTACTGCCACATTTAAAATTGGTTTTAACGTCTGGATAGTACTTGCGTACTCGTCTTTTACCTTGGTCATTCTTACCGTTATTTCGATATGCGAAATATCAATTAGTTTATGGTTAAAAGTCAGTAATTTATCTTTCAAACTCAGCTCGATATACTGTTTCTTTCGCTTTTTCTTTTTCTTTTTTTTAGAATTTTCATCTTTAATTTCCACCTCTTGATAAGTCCTAATCAACTGATTATCATAAAACACCGTATTTATTTCACTTTTAATAATTGGCTGCCCACTGCCTAGTATATACTTCAAAAACCGTATCCTTAGCGACAGTAGGTAATCGCCATCTCGCACTTCGGCAAATATAAAATTTTTCAAATTTATAGTAATCGAATGTTGCCTAGTTATTGCATTTTCATATTTTTCGGACGAGAATAAATCGAAGCTATCATTTTGGTAAGTTTTTGATATTTTTACTTGCCCCAAAACAGAGACACTGAAAAAACTAAGCCCAATTATAACAAGAAATATCTGTGGTAATTTCATAGTGCAGCTTTTATCGTTTACGAAAAATAATTGAATCGTTTTAAAGGAAAACTTGGGATTTACTCACGCTTATAACGGTAATTTTTTATTATTTATTTGATTTTCTCAATACACCTCTCTTTATTAACATCAAATAGAAATATTTACAGCAGCAATAACTCTTGCCACAGCCAATAAAAATTGTATATTTGCAAAATTGAATTTTAAACAGCATGGCAAAGAAAAAACATCTTAGATACAACCCCGAAACTCTTGAATATGAAGAAGATTTAAAATCAAAAAAAAGTAAATATTTTACTATTCTCTCTATTCTCCTGTCTGCACTTGTAGTGTACGGATTACTTTTTATTGCCTCTTCTTATGTTGCAGAAACCCCAACGCAGCGAAAACTTAACAGGGAAAACAAGTTGCTAGAGCAATATTATCAGGCACTTAGCAAGCGAAAAAAACAAACCGATGCAGTATTAGCAGAACTTAGTGAAAAGGATAAAAATATATACCGAGCTATTTTTGAGACCGAACCCGAGGTCGATTCTATGCTTGCCTATAACCCTTATGATAAGTTTGAAACTACTGAAATTTCAGCTTTTCCTAGTATTAACAGCAAAAAGCTAAAGCAGCATATACACGAACTTGCCGAGCAGGAAAAAAGTATCAACATTATAAAACAGCTAATTAACAAAAATAAAGAGCAGTTAAAATACATTCCTTCTATAAAGCCACTAAAAGCCACCAATGTAGAGTACTCTGTTTATGGATACGGCAAGCGGATTGACCCTGTTTACAAATCACCAGTGTTTCACTCAGGCATTGATTTTTCAGCCCCAGCAGGGACTAAAGTTTATGCTACCGCCGATGGAAAAGTTACCCACTCGGGCGAAAAACGCAGCCACTCTGCCAGAGGAATGGGCAAGCAAATCCGCATAAAACATGGTAGCTCCTACACTACGGTTTATGCCCACTTAAACTCTATAAAAGTAAGAAATGGAAAAAGGGTAAAACGTGGCGATCTTATCGGCACAGTAGGCAATACAGGTAAATCATTCGTTCCGCATTTGCATTATGAAGTCATTTTGAATGGCAAACAGGTGAACCCCATCAACTACTTTTTTATCGACCTTACTGCCGAGCAGTATGACGAATTGCACAAAGAATCTTTAAGAGGGGGGCTCTCGCTAGACTAGTCTTTTGGGGCTTTCATAATTTCATTAAAACAAATTTGGGCACTTGTTCGCCAATGTGGAATGGTCAGTTGGAATGTTTTTTTTATTTTGGATTTATTTAACAAGCTAAAATGCGGGCGTTTGGCAGCCGTAGGAAAATCTTTGGTTTCGATAGGTAAAATAGTACAATCCAAGTTGGCAAATTTCATAATCTCAACGGCAAAATCGTACCAAGAACACACCCCTTCGTTAGAGAAATGGTAAATCCCGGCTTTAAAATCTTCACTATTAGCAACGCTTTGCTTAATGATTTCTAGCAATGCAAAGGCTAAATCGCCAGCATAAGTGGGTGTGCCAATTTGGTCGAAAACTACATTCAAGCTCTTTTTTTCCTTAGCCAAACGCAGCATTGTTTGCATGAAATTTCCTCCAAAGGAGGAATAGAGCCATGCCGTCCGAACAACCATAACATCTTTATTATCTGACAATTGCAACTCCCCCTCCAATTTTGTTTTCCCATACACCGAGTGGGGCAATACTGCATCACTCTCAATAAAAGGCAGGTTCTTCTGCGTGCCATCAAAAACATAATCTGTTGAGATATGGATAAACTTGCAGCCCTGTTTTTTGCAGGCCTCCAATAAATAACCTACGGCTATATTGTTTACTTTATTGGCCAGTTCTGGCTCGCTTTCGGCCTTATCTACTGCGGTGTAAGCGGCACAATTTATAAGGAAATCAAATTCTTGATTTTCAAAAAATTTATCAACGCTTTTTTTATTGGCAATATCTAATATTTTTGCATCTGCAAAAATAAACAGAAAGCCTGTAAACTGGCTACTTATTTTTTTTATTTCTCTACCCAGTTGCCCGTTAGCTCCGGTAATTAATAGCTTTGTCATACTACTATTTTAGCTATTTTAAAATGATTGTTTTCTCTTTCTGAACAAATTTAACATCGGCAAACTGTTCTTTTAATACTTCTAAAATAAATTCGGGTGTTTTCCCCTCAAATTCTACTGTTATTTTTTTCAAACTTGCTTTTTTGTTTTCAAATACAAATTTGTAGCCGTAGGCTTTTTCTAAATCTAGTGCAATTTCCCCAAAAGTGGCATCTTGGTAAGTAAACTTTTTTGTTTTCCAAGCAATAAAATTATTATTTTTTACAGCCTGTTTCTGTAATTTATTATCATTGCCTATAAATGCCTTTTCGCCAGCCACTACAATTAGTGCTTCGCCAGATTTAGCATCGGTAACTTTTACTTTTCCTTCAAGGACAATTACCTCTCCATTTTCAGCCGTTTTTACGCTAAATTTTGTACCTAAAACGAGTGCTGATAATTTTTCTGTTTTTACTAAAAATGGTTTTTGGGGGTTCGATTTAACTTCAAAAAAGGCTTCGCCTTTTAAGGATATAGTCCGCTGTTTGGTGTCGAAATCATTATCAAAACTTAGTTCGGCATGCTTAAAGAGTGTAACAGTACTACCATCGGGCAACTGTTGCTCAATCGTTTTATTATTAGCCGCATATTGGGTTGTTCCAGTATTAAATTGCAAAAATGCAAATAGCCCAATGCTAATAATTATTGCTGCGGCAGCGGCAAATTTAATCCACTTAAATCTATCAGTACCTGGTTTTTTGGGCGAAATAGAGACGGTGTTTAAACCTGTTAATTGTTGTTGCACCTTCCATTCTTGGTCAATATCTAAATTGGATATTTCGGGGTTTATTTGCTCGGCTGCCGAGTAGCCCCATATTTGCTTATATTCTTCAAATACCTTTTTATTTTCTTTATTTTCAGCATATAGCAAGTCAAACTCTTTTTGCTCAGCAACAGAAATCTCCTTGCTAAGGTGTTTTATAATTAGGTTGATATATCTATTTTGGACTTCCATTATTCTTTTAATTTTACTTTTATTTCGGTTTCAATAAAGTACAAAGCCTGTATCTGTTTTAATCTTTTTATGTACCCAGCACAGCATGGCTTTCCTTCATTACACGCCAAAGCGATGATACCCTTAGCTTACTTTATAGAAACTGTAAAATTAGCTAATTTAAAGTCAATTTAAAAACTTTACAAGTCTGAAGTTCTTATATTTTCTAAGTTTTTTTTATTTTATATTAAAAAGGTGCTGAAAAAAATGTATTTTTGTTCGATTAACTAACTAAAAACTAAAAATGAGCTCAAATAAAACTGAAAGGCTATATTATTCGATAGGCGAAGTTGCAGAACTTTTTGATGTAAATACTTCTTTAATACGCTATTGGGAAAAAGAATTTTCAATATTAAAGCCTCGAAAAAATAAAAAAGGCAATCGTTTTTTCACTAACCAAGATGTTGATAATTTGCATATTATCTACCATTTGGTAAAAGAAAGAGGGCTTACCTTAGCTGGTGCAAAAATGAAATTAAAGGAGAATAAAGACGATACTATGCACGATTTTGAAATCGTAAAAAAACTAAAGGGGATAAGGAGTCAATTGCTTGAAATAAAAGACCTCCTTTAAGCGGTGATTTTAGCTGGCTTTAATATCAATATCAAGCTCGGCAGAATAAGCTAAATCTTCAACATCTTCAATAATTTCATCGTCGTTTTCATCATAATACCATGTAACAGAGAGTTTTCCCCCTTTTTCCTGGTAGGCTTTTAGCAAATCCAGTATCTGCCCGACGCTCATGTAAGAGCTTGAATTAAAATACTTTAAGCGAATTTCAAAATAAACATTAGGGGCTGGCAAATTAAAATAATCACGCATCCAATTGAGCACTGGCTCATAAAACTCTAGGGCAGAATCCATGAATGAATAGCCCTCAATTACACACTTACCTGTATTAGCATTAAAGTTAATATCAGGGGTCATATTTAGCCCTTGTGTATCTTTTTGTAATATAAAATCTTCCATACGTGCAGTTTTAAAACTGCGAGTTTTTCGTTTAATTATTCAGCGTAAATTCCAAGCCACTTTTTTTTGGGGGGGAAACCCTTTATTCACTTTACTACAAAATCTTTGCCTTTTTTAATTTTATCAAAAACAATTTTAGATAGCTCTAAGTTTGCTAACAATTTATAAACTTAGAAACTTTTACCC
>CAMZKQ010000016.1 GCA_947311265.1 uncultured Chlorobiota bacterium
GGCTTGTTTTTTTAAAGCCTTCTGGGTTTTCTGCGGGAGTATCCATGTAGCGTTCGCCGTACATTACTTCGTAGTATTTCCAGTCGATAACTGGCCCTCCGGCCACGCCCACTTTAAATGTTTCGGGGTGGTTGGTCATTAAGCTGGTGGTCATAAATCCGCCATAGCTCCAGCCGTGTACGCCAATTTTTTCGGCATCAACGTAGGGTTTACTTTTTAGAAATTCGATGCCTTTCATTTGGTCTGCCATTTCGGCTTGTCCGCATTGGCGGGGTATTATGCTCTCGAACTCAAACCCTCGGTCGGCAGAGCCTCTGTTGTCGAGTGTAAACATGATGTAGCCTTCTTGTGCCATGTAGTATTGCCAGTAGCTTACGCCTGCCCCCCAAGATTCGGTAACCATCTGTGCATGAGGACCTCCATAAACGTAAACTATGGTAGGGTATTTTTTGTTTTTATCGAAATTGGGTGGTAAAATTAGTCGATAATAGAGGTCTGTTTTTCCATCTGCAGATTTTATTTTGCCAATTTTCATTGCACCTAGGTTGAAACCTTTCATTGGGTTTGGGGCGTTTAAGAGTTCTTTTTTAACCTTTCCTTTTGCGTTGCAGATATTTACTATTTGAGGTGTTGTTGTGTTGCTATAGGCATCTACAAAATATTTTTTTGTGTCAGAAAAAACAACGGTGTGTACGCCTTTTCCTTTGGTTAGTTTTTTAATTTCGCCTGTTTCGATAGAAATTTTATAGGCGTGCCGTTCAAGCGGGCTTTCTTTGGTGGACATGATGTAGATGTTTTCTTCTTTTCCATCAAAGCCTAAGAAATCGGTAACTACCCAGTTGCCTTTGGTCAGTTGTTTTAGCATTTTTCCTTCTGTATTGTAGAGGTAAAGGTGGTTGTAGCCATCTCGCTCGGAGTACCATAGGAATTTATCGGGGGTGTTTTTAAGAAAAATAAGTTGGTGTTCTGGTTCTACATATTTATCATTTTTTTCTTCAAAAAGAGTGCCTTTGTAGTCGCCTGTTTCAATGGAATATTTATTGAGTTTTAAGTGGTTTTGTTCTCGGTTTAGTACCCCGATATATATATACTTATTTTCAGCACCAAAGGTAATTGATGTTAGGTAGCGTTCGGCAGTAAAATCGGTTACTTTTGCAAATACTGTTTTTTTAGTTTTCAGGTTATAGATACCAAGGGTAACCTCTTCGCTTTTTTGCCCTATCATTGGGTATTTTGAGTTGGCAAGCGAGGCAATTTCGCTATCAATATTCACTAGTGGGTAATCGGCCACCATGGTTTCGTCCTTGCGGTAGAAGGCGATGTATTTATCGTTGGGCGACCACCATATGCCGTTATCAATGCCAAATTCTTGGCGGTGTACATAGCCGTCGCCATTTACAATGCCTTTATTTTTGTCGTTGGTTATTTTTATATCCTTCAAGCTGTTTGTATTCAACCGCAGGTTATTGTCTATGGTAAAGGCTAAATCTCCGTTATTGCTGTTGGGGGCTTTTATATTTTTTGCTTTGTCATCTAACAAGGCATAAAATGGTATTGTTTTACTTTCCAAATCATAGTGCATAATTTCGTTGCCTACTGTAAATTTAATTTTGTGCTTATTTATCCACGAGTAATCCCAATAAGGGAAATAGGATAATTTGCTGCCTTGTTTGCCTTCTTTTGCATTATTTATTTCTTCGAGTGTTAGGATTAGTTTTGCTTTTCCTTTTGCGGATAGGGAATAAATTTTTGAGTAATCTTCCACGTACGAAAAGTTTTCAGTGCCTGTTATGGGCATGACTCCGCTGATTTGCTTTGGGCGAAATTTTCGGTACTGTTGCGAAATGGCATCTTCTATAGTTAATTTTTCGTTTTGCGAGAAGCTAGCAAAATTAAAACAGAAAAGTAGGGACAAAATAAGTAGTGCTTTTTTCATTTTAGATGTTTAAATATAATTTCCAGAAGGGGTTTGATTTGTAGATTTGTAAAATTAATAATTCTCTTGAGACTATAAGTATTAATTATAAAAAAAATTAACCTATAGTACCAACATATTCCGTTAATACGGCAACTAATTTTTCTATATCCGCTTGTTCTACATAAATTTGCACTGAAATTCTAATGTATTGAATATCATTAATTTTCATAACTGGAATTTCGATTTTATGGGCTTCCCAAAGGTGCTTTTTTAAGTGTATTCCATCTATATTTTGGGGCAATGGGTGGGCATATATTTGTAAGTCAGATTTCCCTTCTGAGATTGCTTTTGTTTTAAAAATGGTTTCAAATTTGCTTTTTGCAAAAGCAATTAATGCTTTAAACTCGGTGCGTTTCTTGGGCGTAAGGTGCTTTAAATTGTATTCAATGGCTTTGGGTACTGCCAAGCAGGCGGACATATCTCGTGTTCCGGGCAGTTGGTTTTCGTCCACAAGGTTGTTCGCCTGTGCTGTGTTATGAATGCCACCCCAACCTATAATAAAGGGTTTAAGCCATTTTTTTGCGTTTTGGCTAGCATATAAAAAGGCAGAGCCTTTTGGCGACATTACCCACTTATGGAAATTTCCTATGTAAAAATCGGGGTCTAATTCGGTAAGGTTCAGTGGGATATGACCGGGAGCATGTGCCCCGTCAATAAAAGTAATGAGTTGTCTTTTTTTTGCTTCTGCAATAATTTCCTTTACCGGGAAAAGTAGTGCTGTGGCGGAGGTTATGTGGCTTAGAAAGACTACTTTTGTTTTGTCTGAAACATTTTTAAAGAACTCATTTACAAATACTTCTGTGCTGGTTATAGGCAACGATATTTTAGAGCATGTATATTTAAACCCTTTGCGTTCTGCTAGGATTTCCCACATTCTTTGGGCGGCACCGTATTCAAGGTTGGTGGTCAGCACTTGGTCGCCTTGCTTTAAATCGAGCGAGTTGGCTACGATATTTAGCCCTGTGGTGGTGTTCTGTACAAAGACTATATTTTCGGCTTTGGTGTGTAAAAAGTGGGCGGCACTTTCTCTGGCTTTTGCAAAAAGGGCTTCGCTGCGGCGGGCAATAAAATCCACTGGCTGCTGCTCTAGTTCTATTTGAAGTCTTTGGTACTCTTCCATTACTACTTTTGGGGTGGCACCAAATGAGCCATGGTTGAGGAATGTAACTGCTTTGTCTAAATAAAATTCGTTTTTGTAATTGGTCATATTTCTGTTATTACTATAATTTAACGCCCATAATTAAGATGTCATCAACTTGTTCGTTTTTGCCTTTCCAGTTTTCGAGGATTTTGTTTAGTTTTATTTTCTGAATGGGCAAAGGGAATTTATGTATTGCTAAAAATGTATTTTTAATCTCTTTTTTTGGAACTTTTTGTTTCTTTCGCCACCAAATTGGTCGGTAAAGCCATCTGTAAAAAGGTAGATAGTGTCTCCTTTTTTAATTTTTATTACTTGGGTTTCAAAACTAATTTCTCGATAGTAATGCCCTATGGGGTTCCGTGTTGCACGGTATTCTGTTAATTTATTATCCCGAATAAGTACTAGTGGGTTATACGCTCCGGCATAGGAAAGTTCTTGTGTTTCAGAGTTATAGCTACATAGTGCAATGTCCATTCCGTCTTTATACTGTGGGTCTTTAAAAATTTGTTTTATCCTTTTGCGTAGCAAATCAAGTGCTTCGCCTGGGGCTTTTGTTTTTTCTATATTTTCCAAGATGCTCATGCCTAGCATGGTAATAAAAGCCCCGGGTACACCATGCCCAGTACAGTCTGCAACGGCAAAGTAGTGAATTTTGCCTACCTTTTGTGCAAAATAAAAATCGCCACTAACAATATCTTTGGGTTTAAAAAGCACGAAATTTTCAAACATTGAAGCTATGCTTTTTTGAGAAGGTAATATGGCTTGTTGTATATAGCGGGCGTAGTGGATACTATCTGTTATTGATTTCTGCTGGATTTTAATTTCGTTTTCTGCCTCTTTTAGGTCGGTAATGTTAGAATCTACTGCTATTAAATTTATGAGTTCTTCATTTTCGTCCAGAACGGGTGTCCAAGTGGTTTGCACCCAAATTGTTGAGCCGTCTTTTTTGGAGAGTTCTGCTTCGTACCTTACGGTTTGTTTATACTCGATTGCGGTAAGTATAAATTCGTTGATGTAATTGTTGGTGTTGCATTCAAAAATATTACGATAAAGGGCAGTAAATTCTTCGAGTGTAAATCCGTAAAGTTTTGTAAATGCAGGGTTTACCCATTCAATATCGCCTGTATTTCCGGTTATCATTACGGCATTATCAGTTCTGGAAACTGCTAAGGATAAACGAGTTAGCTCTTTATTGTTTTTTTCTGCCACTTCGTTGGCTACTTTTAATTCTTCCACAAAAGTGCTTAGCTTTTCAGATTGTTTTGAGATGGCTTCTTTTTGTTTTTCAATACTTTTGTAGACCTCTGCATTGTCTAGGGCAATGGAGGCAAAAACGGCAATGTTCCGAAGTATCCCAATATGGTAATCACTATAGGCTTCTTTTTTGAAGCTCTGAATAGTCATCACTCCAATTTTTTTAGAGGTGGATAGGGGCGTATAAATCATTGAGTTAGGATTTTCACCATCTTCTATATTATAGATTTCATTGACGTAAAATGAGGCTTGCTCGGAGTAGTTGTTTATAATAATATCTTCCTGATTATTAAAGCACCAAACCGTAAGGCTGCTGCTGTTGTCCATGCTTACTTCTTTGTATTTTAGAGCTTTTTTATTTTGGATAAAGCTATCAAAACCAATTACATTTTTATCTGGATTATAAACTCCTATACCAAAGCCTTGTGCCTCCATCAGCTGGTTGATGTGTTCATATACGGTTTCAATAATTGTTTTACTGTCTAGGCTTACAATTATTTTACGGTCAATTTCATTTAGAAGTTTGAGTTGCTGGTTTCTGTTTCTAATATTTTTTTCAACGGCTTTAAGTTTTTTGTAAGTATCGTTCTGAATTTGATTTTGGATAATTACTTTATCTCTTTGGGCTTCTAGTTCAACTTTCTGTTCTGTTATTTTATAATTATTTCGTTTTAGAAATATATTTAGCTGCCTAGTTTTGTATATATTTATTGCTATCAAAGCCATCAAAAATGAAAAAATGAGGTACGACCCCCATATTATTAAACTAACCTTAATGTATTTTTTAGGCGTTTTTTTATAGGCTGTTCCTATTTCTATTTTTAGCCCATACTTTTCTATTGTTGTGTATAGGAACTGGTCTTCTTGTATGTTAAAATTCTTATAATTTTCTTCATCAACCTCTGTCGTGTAGGTTTTGCGTTTGTCAAAAACAGTAGTTCTATCGAACTCTGCCCCATCTAGCACCTTAAATTTAAAGGCAAATTTATCCACCGTTTCAGAGTTTTGGTACACTTGGGATATTAAGGTTCTAAAATCTAAAATAGGGGCAATATACCCAATAGGTTTTCCGCTTTCGTACACTCCAAAAACGGCAGGCAAACCCGGCCAACCTTCCCTCAAATTCATGGGGTGATACAGATGCAATACACTATCATTCATTGCCCTATTTAAGCGGTTGATATGTGCAGTATCCCTTAAATTGGTAACCGAACTCCCCACCAATTTTGCAGGGTCGGATTGGGTTCTGGTAAAAGAATATCTAAAAACATGGTTGGTATCCACATAAGAAATAACCAGCGAGTCGTTGTACTCTATTTGTTTAAGCACATCAAAAATAAACTTTTTCAGTGCAGGTTCATCAGGAAATTCGCCTCTATTTTCAACAAAGGCTTTCATAGAGGCAATAAGGCTTGCAAAATTATTTAAAGCGTTTTTAACCTTATCAACGGCCTCATTATGAACCGACTCCAACTTAATCTCCTGCTCTTTTTTTAGGTTATTATAAATAGAAAGGTTTACAAAAAAGGCCAAACTGCCTACAATTACTAAAAGTAAGCTAATAAAAAAAGTGATATTTTTTCTGTTTTTTCTCAACTCTCAATTAGGGCAAGTTCGTTTGGTCTGATATGCAAATATACTGTTTTTTTGTTTGATATTTTTATCCTAGTTAAATGATTTTAAAAATCTAGTAAAATACACAACAAAGGTTTAGCCTAGTGATGACTTAAAATACAGATTAATCAAATATCAAAAGCCGCTTACAGGTAAGCACTAGAGTAAAAAAACAAAGTAAAATCTAAAATAATTCATGCTAATTGACAAATATTCAGTACATTTGCCTAAATATTTTTCAAGCAGCAATGGATAAAGGAAAACTTATTTACAATTACTTCCGAATTTACGATGTAGAATTCCCCCCCCGAAAAGTTCTAGTACGTTACGGAAATGGATTTTTTGCATTCGGATTATTTCTGATTGTAATGATGTATTTGGGGCATTTTCAGAACCTGCATTTTTTGGCAGGTATGTCATTGGCACTAGGTACGCTATCTGTTTGGTGGAAATTTAGACCTTACCTTTTAGGCAAAAAAATATTTATGCACCGCCCTTTTGACGACGATATGGACGAGTGGCTCATGGAGGATTTCCACGAAACGGTAAAGCCACGAGCCCTTGAATTACTAAAAATAAACGCCAGTGCATTGCACGAAGAAAATATCTTAATTGTTCCTTACCCTATTTTTTGGGAAGAAGAGGGCATTGACCCAGAGACCATTTTTAGGCGAAAAGGCAACGACGGTAAATACGCCTACTCGGTTTGGCGAGTTCAAATCCTTATTTTAACCGAAAATTTTATTAGCCTATATTCCTGCAACTACAATTGGCCGAACAACGAAATGACTGCCGAACAAACTAACGAGTACTTTTTTGATGATATTTCTTCCGTGCAGAATGCAATGACTACTTTTAAAGAATCTTTTTTCGATGATGAAGAGGCTAAAATAGGCAGGGTTAAAACCTTCAAGCTGACTAATAGGTCAAGTGGCTCGCTTACCATTTTTACAGAAATCCCAAAATTAGAAGCCCCAGATTTAACCATCACCAATCTTGAGGACATAGTGCAAGCCCTGCGTATAATGCTACGGAACAGGCGGTATGGCGAAGAGGTGGAAAAAGCCCCCGAACCCCCTGAAACATCAACGGAAGAAGATATACCAATGGAAGTAAAAACCGCTAAACACCTATACCATAAAGATTTACGAGAGCAGCATGTAGAACGTTCTAAGGAATTAGAGCTGATAAGGAAAGAGAAAGGAAAGGGAAATAATGAGGCACTCAATGAAACACAAAGTAAAGATAAACCACACGAATAAATGCCATTTACCGCTGGCTACACATCGCCAATATTTATAATTTTATTCAAAATAGCATACACCGTTAGCCCTGATACTGTTTTTATGCCTAATTTTTTTGTGATATTTTTCCGGTGCGTCATAACCGTATGTACACTAATAAAAAGAGTTCCTGCAATTTCTTTATTGCTCCCCCCTAATGCAATTTGCCTAACTACATCTTGCTCTCGCTCGCTTAATGCAGAGGAGTCTTCTTTATAAACTTTACTGCTAACTGCCTTTGTTGCAAGCCCTATTTTTTCTACAATTTCAGTTTTACTATCATTAATATAAACTACTGATGTACAGGCTGGTAAACCCGATGCCCGAGAATTATTATTTTGTACCAAAATAACTTTACTTTTATCGCCCAGATTTTGCCCGTGTAACTCTACCAAAATTTCCGTATCAATAATTAAAAAGTGATAGCGTTCCTGCCCGATTAATTTAATTAGAGCATCAATAGAATCTGTAGAAGCAAGTAGCTCTGCCCCCTTAAATTCATTTATAACTCCCTCTAAACCAGAGCGTAGCAAAAAAGATTTAATGCCGATAATAAATTTTATTCCCTGCATTGTTAGTCTATTTTTGTCAGTAATTTTTTTTCTATCTCCAATACCCGAGGCACTAAAATTTTATTTTCAATTGTTGTATGGTTTTCCAAGTCGCTCTCGAAGCGAAATACTTCGGCTATTAAAGTGGACAAAACGTCTTCGTTTTTAGGATGTGGTAGATATTTTATTAGTATATTCTTCAAATCCAGCAACTTACTATCAATATCCGAATGCTCTTCTCCATAATCAGAAATTGTTTTTTCTTTAATTTTACTGGCTAAACTACTACTAATTTCTCCACTTTCATAAGCCGCTTCAATACCTGTAATGTATGGGTAGATATTGTTTTCTTCAAAATCTAAATGCTCAAATACTTCTTGCGTATATTGCGAAAAAAAATTACGAATTAGTGTTTTGTTCATTTCATCATTTTCGTCCCACGTTAGTTTTTCAATTAGCTTTTCAATTCTAGGTATCTTTACTTCTGCATATTGCTTATGCGATTTTAGCAAGTACTCAACAATAAGCCGTAAAGGGAACTGGTTTAATTCTTGGTTGGTAAAATAATCGTTGTCGTGAAAAGCATTAATTATAGCTAAGAAAAAATCTAAATTAATTTGGTTTTCTTGGCAAACCTCTTCTACTGTTTTGTCGCCAAAACCAAAATTAATTCCAAAGCGCATAATTACAGGTATTAGTGAGTAATCATGGTGTATTAATTCTGCTGTACGATGGTTTTTAGTTATAATCATTTTTTTTGCTTTTGTTGAAAAATAAAAGGCATGCTACTACTTACCATATTTCAAAATCCCAATAAGTGCTTTTATATCAATTAATTTCCCGGCAATTCCTGCAATTGCCCCGACCAGTAAAATTACGCCAAACCCAATCAGCCGATTTTCTATATACGTTTGCGATACCCAAGCGGCAACAAAAATGGCTATAAAATAAGCCAATATGCCCACAATTATTTTTATTTTAAATCTAAATTTAAAAATCTTACGGACTAAAAATAACTGTATTATAGCCGTGAAGCTTTGGGTAATTAGGCTGGCTACTGCCGCCCCATAGGCTTCAAATTGAGGAATTAAAATCCAGTTTAGCCCAATATTAGCAAGTACTGCAAAACCGGCCATTATATTCAGCTGCTTTAGGCTGCCATTAGCGGTAAGCAATGTACCAAAAATATAGGAAATAGAAATGGGGATAAAACCAATAATTAAAATCCCAAAAACATTCGAGGCCTTATTAATATGACTATTGTAGAGGAAATACATTATATCGTGGCTATAAAAAAACGAGCTTATTGCCAGTGCCGATGCCGGGATTATTAGCATCAAGAAAGACACCTTTACTAGTGCCGCTACATGTTCTTTGTCTTTTATCATTTTTGCAAAAATGGGTAGCAATAAACCAGCGAAAAGTAGTGCAAAATTAGAAACCGCATCTAAAATCCGAAAACCCTGGGCATAAACCCCCGCTTCGGTTGCTCCCTTAGGGAGCATTCGCTCTAGCATTACAGAATCTATACGTGTGTAGGAAGACATTAATAAAACCAACAAGGCAAACGGCCAACTTTGTTTTAAAATCATCTTGAAAAAGGTGAAATTGAAATGGATTTTAATTAACTTTGTTTTGGCTTGTACAATAAAAAAAGCAACTAAAATTGTAAGGGCATAAGCCAATGTTTGGGCATAAATGAGCCATTCGATTTTAAAAACCGTACCGCCCACATCAGTCCAAAGCAAAACCCCACAGATAACAATTAAAATAGTCCTGTCCAAGACCGAAATAAGGCTATCGGTTTTAAACAGGTGCAAGCCCGAAATATTGGAGCGTAAGTAGAGTATAAAAGAAAGCAAAAATTGATTAGCCCCTAAGAATATCAAAAATTTAAAATGCCTCGAATCATACCCAATCAACAAGCCAGCTATAATTACAACAGTACCATAGAGTGTTCCTAGGAGTATTTTTAACGATATAATATTTGAAAAATATTTACCTAAAAGTTGCCGGTGCTGTGCTATTTCTCGGTTGTTAAAATTAGTCATGCCAACATCAAGCAGGATATTAAAAAGCAACGAAAAGTTAAAAACTGCAAAATAAAACCCATAATCGTTTGCTCCCACTGTATTTTGTACAGTCATATCAATACCAAAAATCCATGCAGGTTTAATAAGCAGGTTAAGGACAATAACA
>CAMZKQ010000017.1 GCA_947311265.1 uncultured Chlorobiota bacterium
GTTGTTGCTAGTTACGGTTTCTATGGCTGGTGGGATTGGCGTTTTTTGTCATTAATTATATTTAGCACCCTTGCCGATTACCTTATTGGGCTAAAATTGGCTGACGAAAAAAACACTTCAAAAAGGAAAGTTTTACTTTGGACAAGCATCTTTGTAAATCTTGGTTTTTTGGTTTTTTTTAAATATTTTAATTTTTTTATTGACAATTTCATAACTGCATTTTCATTTTTCGGTATGGAAATTAAAGCCAGCTCTTTAAATATAATATTGCCAGTTGGTATCAGCTTTTATACCTTCCAGACCCTTAGTTATACTATTGATATTTATAAAAAAAAACTAAGCCCAACGAAAGATTTTATTGTATTTGCAGCCTTTGTTAGTTTTTTTCCGCAGCTGGTTGCAGGGCCCATAGAGAGAGCAACTAACTTGCTTCCGCAGTTTTTTAAAGAAAGAACTTTTGAGTACCAAAAGGCGGTTGATGGGCTTAGGCAAATCTTGTGGGGCTTGTTCAAAAAAGTGGTTATAGCCGATAATTCTGCCGAAATTGCAAATCATATATTCAATAATTCGGCAAATTACTCAGGAAGTACACTTGTTTTAGGGGCTATTTTTTTTACATTTCAAATCTATGGCGACTTTTCGGGCTACTCCGATATTGCAATAGGTACTGCCCGTTTGTTTGGCTTCAATTTAAAGAAAAATTTTGCCTACCCCTACTTCGCAAGAGATATTGCAGAGTTCTGGAGGCGGTGGCATATTTCGCTTTCAACTTGGTTTAGAGATTACCTATATATACCACTAGGCGGTAGCCGTGGAGGAATTTGGTCAAAAGTTAGGAATACGTTTTTGATATTTATTATTAGCGGATTTTGGCACGGTGCTAATTGGACTTTTATAGCTTGGGGGGCATTAAATGCCTTGTATTTTTTACCTTTGCTTTTGCTCAAAAAAAACCGTACTAATACAGGAGGAGTTGCAGAAGGTAAATTTTTTCCTAGCCTTAAAGAGTTCCTGCAAATAGCCGTAACATTTAGCTTAACGGTTTTGGCTTGGATATTTTTTAGAGCCAAAGATATAGACCATGCCTTTGCCTATTTATTGTCCATATTTTCCAATTCTCTATTTACAATTCCATCATTTATTGGTATCAGAGCTGCATTTTATACGGCAATTATAATTCTAATATTCCTTCTTATAGAGTGGCTAGGTAGAGGCGAAAACTATGCGATTGAGAAATTAGGGCTGGGCTGGAAAAGAGGAGTTCGGCACTTGTTTTATTATTTAATTATTGCTGCAATATTTGTATTTGCAGGCAAAGAGCAAGTCTTTATTTATTTCCAATTTTAGGTTTAACTGTATGAAATTATTCCTGAAAAATACATGTACTTTCCTTATAATTCCTCTTGTAGCAAGCCCATTTATTGCGATGGTACTAGATTGCTATATCTCAAAAAATGTAGATTATAAAATCCCCCATGAAGTATCCTCTGTTTTTATTGGCGACTCGCACGTGCAAGTTGCAATTGCCGATAGCCTACTTGCAGAAGGCAAAAATATTGCAACCAGCTCGGAGTCATTTTATTTTTCGTACTACAAATTACAGAAATTATTAGCGGCAAATAAACAAATAGATAGAGTATATCTTGGGTTTAGCTACCACAGTTTATCCAATTATTACGATAAATTTATATTCGGAGAATATTCGGCATCTATTTCGCCTAAATATTTTTTCATGCTACCAGCAAAGGAGCAATACAAATTTATTCGCTACAATTTTAAAGCACTTCCTGCCTACTCTCGTAGTATTGCCAAGGTGGGGGCTATGCTTTTATCCGATACTATAAGTTATATAGAATCGGGCTATGTTAATGGATTCGGCGATTTAGGTGGTTCTAAAAAAGCAATGGATACTCGATTAGAGTTTCAATTCTACAGCAAAAGGGAACTAAATAAATTCTCTAAAATCAACCTGCTTTATTTAGATAAAATAGTTGAACTTTGTAAAAATAAAAATGTTGATATAATAATACTAAACACACCATTACACCCCTACTATAAAAGCAAACTCCCAGAAGCATACATAAAGAAATACCAGCAAGTTATTGAACAGTACAGTTTTAGACTAATTGATTTTAGTGATTTAATATTAGCAGATGACTGCTTTATCCCCGATGGCGACCATGTGTCGGGGAAGGGGGCATTGAAATTAACAAGCATATTCGTACTTGGAAGCAGGGAGGAGCAATTAAACATACAGGACTAGGAACTTTTGATGTGAAAAAATCACCCATTACTCACAAATTTAAAAATTTGCTGGTTAAATTCTTCTGCTTGCTCATTGAGTATCGTTATTTCTATTGGTATATAAAAAAGAATGGTTTTTAAATCATTAGATATTTTAGAAACTTCTTTAATTTTTACGGCATCTTTTTCTGTAAGCAGTACTATTTTATTTTGATTTTCAATGGCTTTAAATTCAGATTTGATGGCTTCAATATCCGAAAGGGTAAATTTATGATGGTCAGGAAAAATTTTCGTTTGGCTGGTTTTAAAATGCTTATTCACAAACTTATGGAAACTACTTGGGTTAGCTAAACCCGAAACAGCAAAGCAAGTATAATTTTGCTGCTTGCAAATATCTATATTTAGATGCAAGGCATAGCTTGGAAAAATAGAACTTAAACTGCCGTACTTTAATGTCGAAAAATAAACCTGTTGCAGTGCAGTCGTTTCTAGGGTGTTACTAATGCTTCGCATATCAAATGGCTTGGTCTGGGGAGGTACTTTTGTAACAATTACAATATCTGCCCGTTTTATCTGCTTTGGGCTTTCTCGCAACCGCCCAGCTGGCAGCAAAAAATCATTATTTAACGGCCTCGAAAAATCAATAAGTAAAATGGATAATCCAGCGTTCACTTTTCGGTGTTGGTAAGCATCGTCTAATATAATAGCTTCATTTTCAGGGGATTTAGATTCTATCTCCTTTATGCCATTTCTGCGGTCGGCATCAGCAGCTACAATAATAGAGGGGAATTTAGATTTTATTTGTTTTAGTTCATCGCCAATTTCTGCAGTGGTGGACTCTACAGTTGCTAGCTCGAAGCCTTTACTGCTGCGTTTGTAGCCTCTACTTAAAACCGCAACTTTATGCTTTTGCTGCAAAATGGAAACAATATATTCGGCATGTGGCGTTTTCCCTGTGCCACCCACGGTAATATTTCCTATGGAAATTATAGGTGTTTGAAACGATTTGGACTTTAAAATCCCAATATCAAACAATAAATTGCGGAAGCCAACCCCAATGCCATACAATAGGCTAAATGGGTATAATAGGATTTTCATAACGCTAACTTTTTTAGATTTCAAAAAAATAAGCCACTTGTAGGGAACAAATAGCTTATTTTAATTTCTTGATTATTTTATTATTCAAAATCAATAAAATAAGGTCTTCGTGCTTGTATGCCTTTCATTTTAGAGAGGGTTTTTATATTCTGATAATATTTATAGGAGAAGCCAAGCTCTTCTTTTACAAAATCTGTTTTTGTATCTGTAAGTAGTGTTTCCATCATTTCTTGGTATTTTCCCTTTTCTGGGAACTCTTGAATTTGATAGCTTTCCATGCCCGCCTTTTGGGCGGCAATAGCAATAGCATCATCAAGCCCTCCGAAGACATCAACTAAGCCTATTTCTTTAGCATTTTCGCCAGTCCATACACGCCCTTGCCCTATGGCATCTATTTGCTCAACAGTCATACCCCTGCCTTCTGCAACATGGGCGATAAATGTGCCGTAGATTTCTTCTACCCCTTGTTGTATTACATTTCGCTCGTAAGGGGTCATCTTTTTTAGTGGCGAGGCAATGTCTGCGTGGGTGTTAGAGTTTACTGTGCTTACATATACGCCATATTCGTTCATTACCGGAACGGCATTAAACAGTAGCCCGAAAACGCCAATTGAACCTGTAAGGGTATTGGGTTGTGCTACAA
>CAMZKQ010000018.1 GCA_947311265.1 uncultured Chlorobiota bacterium
CGGTTGTGGCAGCTTGTTCGTTTGCATTTTGCGATACTTCGGACGAAGTACTGGCCTGCAAAGTGGAGCTTTGAGAAATAGAACTGGAAATATTTAGCAATTCCTTGCTTGTCTGCGAAACCGAGGCGGCCGTTTGCTGTGCCAAATCGAGTACTTTTCGTATTGAAACGATGAATACGTTATATTCATCGGACATTAGCCCTAGCTCGTCTTCGCTATCTTTTTCTGCATTTTTTGAAAAATCGTTATCTGATAATCTTTTAAACAAAGCAATATTTCCCATTTTGCTATTGAAACCTGACGAAAGGAAAAATGAATTGTAGATAGCGACAACTATTCCAATTAAAATAAAAAAAGCGAGCCATAGCCCAAAAGAGCCAATGGCAGTATAGTCTTCCCCCAAATGGGTGAGTAAAACAAGCTTAAAATCTTTGCCCAAAGGCTGTACTACAATAATGTTTTGATTAATATTATCATAAAATTTATTATCCAGTAAATTACTTTTAACAAGTTCTTGAATATTCTTTTTTTTATTCTCAAAAATCTCAGAATTTATATTTTCAGAAATTAAATTAGCTGAATTATCAAGAATTAGTAGGGTTTCATTTTTGGGTAACTTTATTAACTTTGCTTTGCTTACTAATTCATCTTTATTTGGTCGCCAGCCTTCTTTATTGATAATACTTTGTTGTAAAATTTTAAGTTTTTCGAGCCTACTGGTTTTCATTTCGTTAATGACACTATTTTTAGTGGCGTAAAATGAAAAGCCACCAATCCAAAGTGCCGTAGCAAGCATTGCAAAAACAAATGTAAGAGTAAACTTATTGCGTATGCTCATGTGGATACCTTTTGCTGCTATTCCTCTTGCCAAAAGTTCTGCATAAATTAGTTTATTGGTGCTTGCTAACAACTTTGGGAAACTTGTAAAGACCATAAAAGGGACGATTAATGCACCTGCAAGACCGCCTACCCATGCACTTGTATTGGCAAATGTACCGAAGTGCTTACTTAGTATTACTTGCAAAATAAAGACCCCGATTATTACTGAAAAAAAGTAAACTATGGAAAGGTAGATATGTACATTAAGCCCTCGTTTTGCGAGTTGTTTTAAATTGCTATCCGAAATTTCTTTTAGCTGTAAGCTCTTCTTTTCAATTGGTTTTATGGCAATTGCTACTATGCCAGCCAGAAGTAGTGCCATTACGCTCCATATTGTAATGCCTGTTTTTAATACAGTTAGTGTTTGTTCTTCTGTGTTGTGCATTAGCTCGAATGCGGAAGTGATATGCCCTAAATTCCATATACTCCAAAGGAGTATAAAGAGGAGTACTGCTTTTAAGGTGAGTTTTTTCATTATTTATTGGTAAATAAATTTCCTCAAAGGTACGAAATTTTAATGGATAAAAAATAACCATTTTGCTTAATTCACAAGTTGCCCAGTAATTTTCATTAAATCGGTATGGGTGATAATTAAGTTGTACTTGGCTTGCAAAAGCATAAATGCTGCGTTTTTATAAATAAGCTGTATATCTCTGTAATTGAACGAGTTAATAAGCCCCGATTTATATTTTTCTTCAGAAATTGTTAGGTTTAATTTTGCGACAAGCAAATTTTCTTCTGCGGCTTGGAGGAGTTGTTTTCTAACATTGTACATTTCGTAAAGGGAGTAGAGGCTTGTTTTTAGTGTTAGTTCTAAGTCTTGATATTTTAAAGATGCAATGTCTTTATCAATTTTAGCATTGGAGATATTGCGTTGGCGGTTACCGCCATTAAAAATAGTGTAGCTTAGGCTAATCCTTGCGTAAGCATCATAGGTATAGACTGTTGCGGGGTCAAATTCTTTGTAGTTTACTCTCAGATTAGAAAAATCGGTACCGGCATCTAGCGAAAGCGAAGGCCAGCAGGAAGATTTTGCAAGAAAAATATTATGCTCCATCATTTCAAAATTTATCATCGCACTTTGAAGCATTGTATTGTGTTGCTGCATTCTTACTAAAAGCTCCTCTGATTGGTAAGTTGCTGTGGGGGTTTTAAAATCGCCGTTGGGCGAATAGAGTGCCAATGAGTTGTCGCCCATGGCTTGGCTAAGTTGTCGTGCTGCGTTTTTGTAGAGCATACGTTGCAGGAGGAACGAGGAAGAGTCTGAAATAAAAGCATTCTTCACTTGTAAAATGTCGTAAGTGAGTGCTGTGCCTAGTTCTTTCTTTATTTTAAAATAGTTTAAGCGGTCTTTAGAGAGTTTCATTAGCTCTTGGCTTACATGTAGTTTTTCTTTTTCCAGTAGTGTAAGGTAGTAGGCATTAATAATTTCGGCGGTGGAGTTTTCTAGTTCTGTTTGCATTCTTATTGCTGAAATTTCTTCGCCCTTTTGTAGATTTTCTTTTCGGAAAGCTACTGCAAATCCATTGAACAGAGTCCACCTTAAATTTAAGCCTGGGGTTAATGAATTATTAACTGTGTAGGTACGTTTGTCGGGATTTTGTGTAAGTGGCTGGTTGTCGTATCGGTTGCTGTTAGAGAGGTTTGCGGTTACTGTGGGATATGCTCCTGCTGTGCCTAGGGTGTTGTTATTTTTTGCTATTTTGTGGTCTAGCTGCGAAATAATTATTGAGAAGTTTTTTTTTAGCCCTTGCGAAAGGGCTTCGTCTAGGCTTATTCCTAGTCCTGAATTATTGTTATTTTGGGCGATTGAAATATTAGTACTAAAAAGCAAAATTGCAAACACTATTAAAGTTTCTATTTTTTTCATTAGTAAAGTTTTTTTATTGTTCAGTTAAATTTTAAGCAAACACTTTATATAGCTAATTATCAATGAGTTACAAATAACTTAATTCTTTCAAGTCATATTTTTTAATCGTGCCTTTTTTGGTTTCAATTATAAGTTTACCTGTTTCTTCTGTGCCTATTATTTTGCCTACAAATTTGCCAGTAGCATCTTTGTAGTTTGCAAATTTCCTGAAAAGGTATAAGTTATTAAAATACAATTCGTTAATTTGAATAAAATTTCGATTCTCGATTAAGTTCCACTTTAATTGAATGTGGTTAATAAGCTGTTTTAAAAGTGGTTCTAGCCTATATGTTTTGTTGTGAATTTGTTTCAGAGAGATGGGGTTAGGCAGGTTTTCGGAAAAATTGGTTTGATTAATATTTAGCCCAATGCCTACTATGCAGGTGGTTATATTTTTCCCAGAAATGGCATTTTCGATTAAAATACCAGCTAGTTTTTTGTTGTTGAAGTAAATATCGTTCGGCCACTTTACCCAAAAATGCGACGCTTCTTTATTAAAAAAATCGGCAATACTTGCCGCAATTAATTTTGAGATATAAAACTGCTCGTGTGGGGCGATTGATTTGGGGTGCAAAATTAATGAAAAGGTGAGGTTTGCGTTTGGCTCGCTTTCCCAAACAGTTTGGGCTTGACCTCTCCCACTCAATTGGTTATCAGTATATATACAGCAAAAATCAGGCTGAGGAACTGCCTTTTCTATTTGCTTGGCAAATAGGTTGGTCGAATTTACAGATTTTAGCTTAATTAATTTAAAACCCATTGTTTTTGGCTAAGAAAATAGCAACTAATTTAGTTGCTATTTTATAATTTTTTTTGCTTGTAAAATACTATTTATTATAGCTCTTATTTTTTCTGCATGGCTAGTTCAGCAGCATCTTTAGTAATGACGTGCTTGGAAACTTTAATTTTTACACCGTTCGCAATATCAAGCATTAAGTAGTCGTTTTCTGCTGTAATTTCTGCCACTTTGCCATAAATACCACCATTTGTAACTACTTTATCTCCTTTTTTTAATTCCTCTCGGAATTTCTTGGTTTCTTTTTGGCGTTTTACTTGTGGACGTATCATAAAAAAGTAAAAGACTACAATAATTAGTCCCATCATGATGAACATTTGCATTGGGTTGTCTTCGCCTTGCCCAGTCATGAGCAAAATGTAATTTAAAATTGTCATTTTGTTTATTTTTAATTTGTTTTAACTGAATTTTTTAATAATTTTCTAACTCTAATGCTGCTTCAACAAATGCACCAATTGCTAGTTCCTTTACTTTTTCTGCCGTATTGGCAGTTATGGTTATTGTTTTGTGTTGATTGTTTCTAAAACCTGCCGAATCGAATGTAACTTTTATTTTTCCTTTTTCGCCTGGTGGTACTGGTTGCTTGGTATAATCTGCTGCGGTACAGCCACAGGAGGCTTTGGCAG
>CAMZKQ010000019.1 GCA_947311265.1 uncultured Chlorobiota bacterium
ATATAACTTAGGCTGCCTGTGGGTGCACTGTTGGCAATATTTACGCTGGAGTAGGGGAGTTGCACTAAGCCTTCGGTATTTAGAAACTCGGATTGCAAAGCAATATAGCTATACCTTAGCCCAGAGGTTAAGATGTTGGATTCGTTAATTAGCCACTTGTAATTGGCATAGGCAGCAAGTGTTAGCATGGTGCTGCCCCCGTCGGGATAACGGGTTTGGGCAATGCTTTTTTCTTGGGTTTTGATATTGGTATAATCGGCAATAGAAATTACATCATTAAAAGAAAACTCCAAGCCATAACTTAACCTGCTGATGTCTATTAGTTTAAGGAAATCCAAATTAAAACTATATACATCTACATACTCATTTTGGTTGAGTAGCTCGGTTTTTCCAAACTTTCGAGTGTGCCGAGTTTCTGTGAGTTTTTGGTAGGCTGCAATTGCTTTCACGTTGGTAAATAGACTGGTGTTTTCGGGCTTGTAAAATAATTCGGTGGCAGCAAGTACTCTTTCTTGGGGACCATAATACCACTGGGCGTATTTTAAATTTCCTTTTTTAAAATCGCTTAAATTATCGTAACGGTCAATATCTGTGCTTTTTGAATATTGTAGGTTTAAGGATAAATCAAGTTGTTTTGAGATTAGGTACTCAAATTTTTGTAAAAAATCGTATTGTTTGTAGCCTGTATTTAGGAGTTCGGTGGGGTTGGGGTTGGCAACAGTAGAGTCTTTGCCGTCGAGTTGCTGGGTGGTGTAAAGTTGAAGCCCCCAATTTTTGTCGTCGCCCGAGAAGGTTCTGTTTTTACCGATTTTGATATTTCCAAATTGGCTGTAAGTGATGCTAGATAGGCTTGCTAGTTTTTTAAAGCCAATATTAATATCTGTGTGGCGAGAGTAGGAAGAGGTGGCTGTGGAATATTTGTCGGAAGAGTTAATGAGTAGCTTTGCTTGATTTTTATTTATAGCGTGCCGAGGTTTTCGGGTGATATAATGCACTACGCCGCCTAAGGCATCACTGCCATAGATGACTGATGCTGGGCCATAAATTACATTTACTTTTTCGAGTACCGAATTATCAATTGTTATTGAGTTTTGGAGGTGTCCGCTACGGTAAATCGCATTATTCATGCGAACGCCATCTACCACAAGTAGTAATTTGTTGGCTTCAAAGCCTCTAATGATAGGGCTTCCTCCACCTCCTTGGCTTTTTTGTATCATAATATTTCCAGTTCCCAAAAGAATGTCTGCCGAGGTTTGCCCCGATGAGTTGGCAATATGTTCGGCATTTAATTTATCTATACGGTAGGGTAATTCTCTTGCATTTTCACGAGCATTAGAGCCTACAATATTTATTTCGCCGATAAGCAAATCGTTGGGCAAGAGGTAAACTTCGTAACTCATGTGCTTTAACTCTGCTTTGGAAAAGGACACTTGGGTAAATGCCATGTGCCGAAAAATAATGCTATCGCTATCGCTGAAAGCACTAATGTCAAATGTGCCTGTACCATCTGTAAACCCTGAAATGCTGCGATCTTCGTTAAAAATAATTACACTTGGAATAGGGAAATCGTTATGCTCATTAAAGACTCTTATTTTTTGGGAAAACCCTGAAATTGATACGCATAGAAAGGTAATTGAAAGCAATAATAATGGCTTATTCATTTATTTGTATATAAGGTTGCAAAGAGTATTTGGTCAGGTTGCTACAAAGCTAATTTTTTTTTTTAGATAAAACAAAATCAATTAAAAATAGAAAGTTAAAGATTAGGCAACCCATATTACTAGGGTTAATATTTACAGGGTTGGTCAAGAAGGGTTTTATCCATATTTTCGATAATAGAGTTTAGGTAATCGTTCAGTTGCTTTTGGGCTTTAAAAACAGTTATTATTTTCTCTATAAGCGTGCTGCTAAATAACTCTTGGTCAGTAATTTCTTGCACAGAAGTATAGCTTTTATAACGCAATAAATCCACTTCGTGGAAATCTTTTGGGAAACCTCTTGGGGCAGTTTTTAATTTATTGGGGTGCATTTCTCCGAATGTTGAAATGAATTTAGGGGCGGAAATAATGGCTCGTAATTCTTCTGGTTCGTCAAAAATGGCATGGCGAATTTCTTTTAAAACTGCTGGCATTGGCATATAAATTCCGCCCCCTGCAAAGGAGGCCCCGGGCTGTAAATGAAAATAATAGCCTGCAAAAGGGCTTTTTCGCCCACCGGGGGCAAATACTGCTCCCATGTTGTTTTTATAAGGGGCTTTGTTCTTAGAAAACCGGGCATCTCTATAGATTCTATAAACGCATTTTTTGGCTTCAAAATCATCAATTTTGTTATCAAGCTCTTTGGTTTTTAAAAGCAGAAGTTCTGTAAAATTAAGAAACTCTAAGCGTGCCTCTTCGTAAGATTCTTTATTTTCGGTAAACCATTCTCGGTTATTATTGTGTTCTAATTGGGTTAAAAATTCAACTACTTTTTTCATCTGATTTTAATTTTTAGTGTGTTGTAAGTGAAATTTAACACTTCATTTTTTAATTCTTTGCCATCAAAAAAGAAGTTACTAAAATTATTTCTCTATATTTGCAGTCAAAATTAAGATAAAAAATGACACAAAACGAAATTAATATAATTGAAGCTGCTTGGGCAGACCGCTCTTTGCTTCAAGACCCTGAAACGTTGGTAGTAATTAATTCGGTTATCGAAAAACTAGATAAAGGCGTTTTGCGAACTGCCCAGCCTACAGAAAATGGTTGGCAGGTAAATAATACCGTAAAAAAAGCAGTTATTCTGTACTTCCCTACTCGGAAAATGGAAAGCCTAAGAAGTGGTATCCTTGAGTTTCATGATAAAATTCCGTTGAAAACGGATTATAAAAAATTAGGAGTACGAGTTGTGCCTCACGCTGTTGCCCGCTATGGGGCATATATTTCCAAGGGCGTAATTATGATGCCGTCCTACATAAATATTGGGGCGTATGTAGATGAAGGTACAATGGTGGATACTTGGGCAACCGTTGGGTCGTGTGCACAGATTGGGAAAAACGTGCATTTGAGCGGTGGTGTAGGCATTGGGGGCGTGCTAGAACCAGTACAGGCTGCGCCTGTAATTATCGAAGATGGGGCTTTTATAGGTTCACGAAGCATCGTAGTAGAAGGCGTAAAAATTGAAAAGGAAGCCGTATTGGGAGCAAATGTTGTACTAACTGCCTCCTCAAAAATTATTGATGTTACTGAGGATAAACCTATTGAGTATAAGGGAGTTGTGCCAGCACGTTCGGTTGTAATCCCGGGCAGTTACACAAAGAAATTTCCTGCAGGAGAGTTTCAAGTCGCTTGTGCTTTAATTATTGGGCAACGAAAGGCATCAACCGACCTAAAAACATCGCTCAACGAGGCTTTACGAGAGTACGGCGTTTCGGCTTAAAATTTTAAGACTACTTCTAAAAAAAACGAATGCGGATAGGGTTTGATGCAAAAAGAGCATTTTTAAATGGCAGTGGGCTAGGTAATTACAGCCGAAGCACCATTGATTTATTGGCTAAATATGTTAGCCAAAACGACTATGTTTTATACACCCCAAAATCCGAAGGCAAACAAAATTATATCCCAGCAGGGAAACCTAAAATAAAAACCCCAAGAGGGATTATCAATTTTACGTTTAAATCTTACTGGCGAAGTTTTCGCCTTTCGGCGGATATAAAAAAAGATAACTTGGATATTTTCCATGGGCTTAGCAATGAGTTGCCTCATAAAATTCAAAAATCTGGCGTAAAATCTGTTGTAACTATTCATGATTTAATATTTTTACGCTATCCCGAACTTTACAAAACAACAGATAGGAAAATTTACCAACAAAAGTTTCAGTATGCCTGCAACCAAGCCGATATTGTAATTGCAATAAGTGAGCAAACAAAAACGGATATAATTCATTACTTTGGTACGTCAGCAAGTAAAATAAAGGTGGTTTACCAAGGGTGTAACCCTATATATTACGAAAAAGAAAGTGCATCTAAATTAATCGAAGTTAGCCAAAAATATGATTTGCCCGAAAAATACTTACTCTATGTGGGTACAATTGAAGAGCGAAAAAATGCAAAATTTATAGTGGAAACTATCCAAAAATACCATTTGGATACCCCACTTATTATGGTAGGAAAACAGACTGATTACCAGCAAGAAATTGAAAAGTATATTTCCAAACATCAGTTGGGCGATAAAGTATTTATCTATAATAATGTCCCCGCAGACGATTTACCAGCACTCTACCAGCAAGCCTCTATTTTTATTTACCCCTCTATTTTTGAAGGCTTTGGTATCCCGATTTTGGAGGCACTAAATTCTGGTACGCCAGTAATCTCCACCAAAGGAGGCTGCTTTAACGAAGCCGGTGGCTTATCTACAATTTACGTTTCGCCAGATAATCATAAAGACCTAGCAATAAGCATACGCACCATAATGGATTTACCCGATTTTCGTAATAATATGATTATCGAAGGCAAAAAATTTGCACTTAAATTTAGAGAAAGTAAAATTGCAGAACAGTTAGTTGCAGTATATTCATCACTTTTATAAGCACAGTAAAAAAAGGACTCAATGAAAATTAAAACCGTATTAAACTTTTCGATACTACTTTTAATAACCCTCCTCTTTTCCTGTACGGAAGAGGATAGGTTTAATGTTGATATTTCTAATATCAAAACCGAAATAAAAATAAAACGGCTAGATAAGGCCATTCTTAAATTTGAAAAAAAAGAGGCTCAAAAACACATCGAAAATTACAAAAAAGAATTTGGCGAATTTTATCACCTGTATAATTACAAAATTATTGGAGTGGGCAGCTCGGACTCTAGTGTATATACCGAACGCCTTTTAGCTTTCCTAAAATACTGCGAAGACGAAGATATTGCAGAGAAAATTGAAACCCAATTTTCCGATATTTCGCCCACAGAAGAAAAACTATCAAAAGCATTTAGGTACTACAATTACTACTTCCCTAAAAAGAAAATCCCCTTGATATATACTTGTATTTCTGGCTATCGCCAGTCGGTATCCACCGGGGAAAACCTTATTGCTATTTCGCTAGACAAATACCTAGGCTACGACACACCAGCTTACCGAAAAATGGGCTGGGACAATTACAAACGCCACCGAATGATACCCACAATGATTCCCGTAGATGTAATGCGTGCTTGGGCTATGGCAGATTATCCTTACGAGAGTACATCGGATAATTTGTTGGATAATATGATTTACCAAGGCAAAATTCAATACTTTATGGACTGTACTTTGCCCCACGTGCAAGACTCCTTAAAATGGAGCTATACAAAAAAACAGATGGGCTGGGCAGCCAAACATGAAAATAAAATATGGACTTTCTTGGTCAATCAAAAATTACTTTTTACCACCACCCAACTGGATATACGAAAGTATGTGGGCGATGGCCCTTTCACCGCTCCATTTGCTGCGGTTTCAGCACCCCGAGCAGGGGTATTTATTGGTTATAAAATTGTATAGCCTACATGGAAAATAATCCAAGCGTTAGCTTAGAAGCACTTATGATTGATGATGATGCAAGAAAAATTTTATCGCAAGCTAAGTATAAACCCTAACTTAACAACACAAACAATTAGCAATTTTTAGCCTCTGCAGCATCACTTTTGTTGGGTAATAAAATTAAAGCAAGTCCCCATATGCAACCTACTGCTGCTGCGGTAACTGTTACCGTTGTTGGGGTTTGAAAAAATATTGAAAATTCAGAAAACCCTGTTACTGCAGAAAATAGAAGGGTAAAAACTAAAAAAGCATAAATTGCTGATAGTATTGGGAAACCATATTTTAATTTGGGGGCTTCAACCGCCTTTTTTATTAGCCTCATAAATGGTAACAGGAAAACCAACCAAGCCACAGCTATAAATACTAAGCCTACCACAAAGAAACCAAAAATATCAGCCATTACACTTCCTTTACCCTCTAAAATAACGACCCCAATACAAGCAACTACCCAAGCAAGGAAAATTGCAACTAATGATTTTAATATAAACGTTTTCATACTAACTGCTTTTATAAAAGACTTTATTATCTTTATACCTTAGATGTAAAGACGAAAAATATTCCATAAACTAAGCTTTATTTTAATAAAAATGACCATTCATATAGAAAACTCTACCATTGATAAACTCTTTTGGTAAAACTTATATTTTTAACCTTTATTTGCATTGATGAATTTGGGATTTATCAAAAATAAAATAATTAATCACTTAAAAAATTTAGTATGAAAAAAATACTTTATATTGCCCTAGGAGTAAGCCTTTCAGTAGGTACAATGGCGTTTACAAATGATACAGTAACAACCAACTTGCCTGCGGTAGAGGAATGCCAAGGCAGTTCTTTTAAACTGATAAACGACACTGGCTCAAAAGTGAAAATTAAGCACAAAGGCGGTTCGGTATCATTAAACAATGGCTCTTCAACATCGCTTAGTTGCAAAAGAGAAGGCAACGTAATTTATGCTAATGGCAAAAAAGTACACGTTGTAAGTGCCGACGATTGCGGAGAAACTTACAAACTTAGTGAATGGATGTAGAACTTGTTTTTTAGTTAATTAGTTGTTAAAAAAGATTGCTTAGTTACTAGGCAATCTTTTTTTTTAGATTTTGTCAGAAACTAAAAACCTTTCGTCAAATAAAAAAGAGGAAAGCTAAATTTTTTCGATTAAATAAAAGATTAATACCTTAAATTCTTATATTTGAATTTTACATCTAACAAACAACAAACAACAAACAACAACAAACAATGAAAGCATCAGACCTATTTATAAAAGCACTCGAAAACGAAGGCGTAGAATATATATTCGGAATACCCGGAGAAGAAAACCTAGACTTCCTAGACTCTATGCGAGATTCGAGCATAAAGCTAGTGCTAACAAGGCACGAGCAAGGGGCAGGATTTATGGCAGCCACCTACGGCAGGCTTACCGGAAAACCCGGAATTTGCCTTTCTACACTTGGCCCCGGAGCAACCAACTTTACCACCCCCGCAGCCTATGCACAGCTAGGGGCAATGCCCATGATGATGATTACAGGGCAAAAGCCAATAAAAAAATCGAAACAAGGACGCTTCCAGATTGTTGATATTGTTGATTTACTCCGCCCGATAACCAAATATACACGCCAAATTGTAAACGGGAACAATATCCCGTCAATGGTACGAGAGGCTTTTCGGCTCTCTATGGAAGAACGCCCCGGAGCAGTACACCTAGAACTCCCCGAAGATGTAGCCGCAGAAGCCACTAATGCCGAGCTTTTTAAAGTTGTAGGACACCGCCGACCAACCGCTACCATTACTGTTGCAAAAGAGGCCGCAAAGATGATTGAAAATGCAAAACGCCCACTTCTGCTCATCGGGGCAGGAGCAAACCGAAAAAGAACACGCAACGCATTATGGGCATTTGTAAACGAACTAGGCATACCATTTTTTAATACCCAAATGGGGAAAGGCGTAGTAGATGAACGACATGCCCTCTTCCTCGGAACAGCCGCACTATCCGACCACGACTACCTGCACTGTGCAATAAGCCGTGCCGACTTAATTATTAATGTGGGGCATGACGTTATTGAAAAACCCCCTTTCTTTATGGAAAGAGGACGCACAAAAGTAATCCATGTGAACTTTTTCCCGGCACAAGTCGATGAGGTTTACTTCCCCCAACTGAACGTGATTGGAGATATTGCCAGCTCGGTAGAGCTAATTACAAAACAAATCTCGAACAAAAAAAATTGGGATTTTACCTATTTCCATAGGATAAAAGAAGAAGTAGAAGAACATTTGGCAAAATATGCCAAAGATACACGCTTCCCTACTTTACCACAGCGGCTCGTGCATATTGTAAGAGAACAACTGCCAGAAACTGGAATAGTTACCCTAGACAACGGGGTGTATAAAATTTGGTTTGCCCGAAATTTTAAATGCTACGAACCCAACACCTTGTTGCTAGACAACGCATTAGCAACCATGGGAGCAGGTTTGCCTTCGGCAATTTGTGCCAAACTAATTAATCCCGAAAAGAAAGTCATCTCCGTTTGTGGCGATGGCGGATTTATGATGAACTCACAAGAGCTAGAAACCGCAGTACGCCTAAATTTAGACCTTGTGGTGATAATCCTAAACGACAGTTCTTACGGCATGATAAAGTGGAAACAAGAAGGCACAGGGCTTGAAAATTTTGGCTTGGACTTTAAAAACCCAGATTTTGTAAAATACGCTGAAAGTTACGGCTGTTTTGGGCATCGCCCAAAAAATGATGCCGACTTTGAGGCGACCTTATCAAAAAGCATTAACTCCAAAGGGGTTCATATTATCGACCTTTCGGTAGATTACTCCCTTAACCATTCTATATTAAATGTAGAGCTAAAAGAAAAAACGTGCATTTTATAACTATTTTTGCCTAAAAAATAAACCATTATTTAGTCGCCCTGTGAGTGGTTTTAATTGGCTGTTTTTTATGCCACCAATTTTAATGATTTTACAAAGCAGTTCGCAGGGCGACTTTTGAAAGCTGGCTTATAAATACTTTTGAATAACAAAGGCCAAATCTTCTGGGGTATCAACAGAATCACTTTCAAAAGTAGTGATTGCAGTTTGTATATTAAAGCCATTTTCGAGCCAGCGATTTTGCTCTAGTTGCTCTGCAAGTTCTACTGAGGAAGCAGGAAGTTGTGTTATTTCCCGTAAAATATCACACCGGTAGCCATACATTCCAATATGCTTAAAAAAGGAGTGAGCCTTGTGCCAGTAGCCCTTTTCCGTATTTCGTACATAAGGGATTGGCGAGCGGCTAAAGTAAATAGCATCGCCATTTAATCGAATAACTACTTTTGGCTTATTGGGATTAAAAATTTCATTTTCGGCATCAATTTTTTTTATAAGTGTAGCGATTTGTGTATTTTTATTTTTAAAACACATTTTTATTTCTTGCAACTGCTCGGGCTGAATAAAGGGTTCATCACCTTGAATATTTATAACAATATCAAATTTTAGCTTTGATTTTTTTTCAAAAATATCAAGTGCCTCCTTGCAACGGTCTGTACCACTTTTATGATTTTTATCCGTCATTACCGCATCTACACCAAAAGCAATTGCGGCCTCTAAAATGCGCTTATCATCTGTGGCAACAGTAACATAATCAAACACTAGGGCGGCTTGTTCGCAGACACGTTGTAGCATTGTTTTCTTGCCAATTTTGGCAAGTGGCTTGCCCGGGAAGCGGCTAGATGCGTATCGAGCGGGGATTATTGCAAGAAATTTCATAAGGTATTTATTTTTTTATTCAACAATAATTGTATCTGAAATAACACTACAGGCGGCAAAAAAGCCTAATGCACCGTTAGAAAAATTACCAGCTGTAGTGCCATGTTCGCCATCAAAAAAACCACCGCTCCAAGTGGTATCGTACAC